>JBASIK010000121.1:0-5953 GCA_049654745.1 Bacteroidales bacterium | reverse complement strand
GAGGAGAAGATTAAGCGAGTGATAGATAAGGTGTGGGGGGAGTGAGGAGGAGATGTATTTGGGGTGAATATAATGGGTATGAAAACATATATTTGCTTCAACGATGAATCCGGTAGTTGGCTAGGTAGAAAAATAAAATGCTAGTAAATAAAATCCTCACCGCCAAAAAGCAGAATAAAACTGCCGATACGAGTGAATGGGAAAAACAAATTGGTCGGCTTGTTTATAAACTCTACGGCCTGACGCAAGAAGAAATTAAGATAGTTAATAATTATGGCACAAAATAGATTTTTGAATAGAGCATGGCAAGAAAAACATCTTAAAAAGATAAAAAATCAGGCAGGCCCTCGTTATAGCCCAGAACTTAATGTTGAACTGCCAATTGCAGAAATTTTTGATGGGATAAGCCGACCAAAACTTTTTATTATTCAATACGAGAACATTATGGAAAGCTAAATCGTGAATTTAGCCGTATCTCTGGAAAATATGAAGATAGCGAAGCCCAAAAGCTTTACAAAAATTTCAAAGAAAAGATTTCTCAATTATCTCAGACCTTAAACAAAATCAAATCATATGATACCGAGCCGATTCCATGGAACAAAATCAATAGGATAGCCCAGAAGGCAAGTGAGATGCTACGGAAGCTTTCGGATAAGATAAGAGAAGAAAAAGTCAAGGCAGAAAAACAAAAATCTGAAGAAGCGCAAAGCAATCCTCGTTCGGTTTCGGAAAGACTTGGATCGGACATTTACTATCTTTATGAGACACATAGAGAATTAAGATTTTTTGAATATCATTCATCAAGCACCAAGGCCAAACTATCAAATTCGCCTTTTTTATTTTTAACAGGTGTTGCCGGGACTGGAAAAACACATTTACTTTGTGATGTTGTAGAAAATAAGTTTAAAAATGGATTGCCTGCCGCTCTTTTATTTGGCGAGCTATTCGTAACATCCAATGAACCATTCAAACAAATAATTTGGCAATTGGGCCTGAAGATAAGCAAGGAGCAATTTCTTAGATTGCTAAATAATGCAGGAAGGCAATCGGGCTGCCGTGCAATTTTAATTATTGATGCGTTGAACGAGACAAGACAGAGAAGTTTTTGGAAGAGAAACCTAAGTAGAGTGATCGATGAAATTAAAAAATATCCGCACATTGGTTTGGTGGTCAGTGTCAGAACGGGATTTGAGAACGAAGTAATAACCAAAGAATTAAAAAAGGCCTTTGTTCACGTTGAACATCGCGGTTTTGAGTTTAGGGAATGGGAAGCAGTAAGTAATTTTTTTAACCACTACCAGTTACCGCTGCCTGAAATACCACTTTTAATGCCAGAATTTCAAAATCCGCTTTTTCTGCTTCTATTCTGTAAAGCTTTTCAGGATCGTGCGAAAAAGACTCAGTGTAAACAACAAAAACAAGTTTTCAGAGGCCATGAAGGGGCAACCTACATTTTTGAATCATTTGTGGATAACGTATCCAAGAGGATTGCCAAACAATTCAACATACCTAACAGTCCAGGCAAGAATATCTGGGATACGATCATTGAAAAAATTGCGGAAAGAATGGTGGAGAAAAACGACGATAGAATTACCGAAGATGAAGTTGTTGCTCTGGTTAAACATAGGCACCCCTCAATAGACCATAGCGCTCTAATAAAGGAACTGGAAAGAAATTTATTGATAGTCAAAGTCCCAAGATACTCGAAAGAAAAAAGCGATTATGATGGATTTGATTTTAGGTTTCCTTTTCAAAAATTTAGCGACCACTTAATAGGACGATTCATTTTTAAGAAGTATGAACGGGAGTTTGGGAAAGCAAACAAAAACCTTCATACCGCTAAGAAGTTCTTTTCCAGGAAAAGAAAACTCGGAAAGTTCTTTGCAACCTCATGGAATAGAGGGCTCGTTGAGGCGTTATCAATACAGTGTCCGGAACATCTCAAAGGTTGCGAACTGGTGGAAGTTGCACCCTACCTCAAGGGTTCCCATGTGGCGCAAGAAGCATTCATTGAGAGTTTGATTTGGCGTAGGCCGGAAGCATTTTCAGCAGACAGAAAGAATACCTTGACCTACATTAACGGCGAGATCATCAGAACAAAATCCGGGCATGACAATCTTCTAAACGCTTTTCTGACAGTTGCACCGGTACCAAATCATCCTTTTAATGCAGACTTTTTGCATAATCACCTCTCAAAATTCACAATGCCGAAGAGAGACTCCCGGTGGTCAACCTTTCTGCATTATCAGTATGGTGCGAGAGGAGCTGTTGACCGGTTAGTTGAGTGGGGGTGGTCAGATCAAGACAAGTCTCATATTAACGATGAGAGTATTCGCCTTTACTCCGTGGCATTATGCTGGTTCTTAACAACGCCGAATAGATTTCTGCGAGACAAAACAACAAAAGCGCTTGTAGCAATTTTAACTAATAGATTGTCGATAGTTTTAAAGTTACTCAAGCAATTTAAAGATGTAAATGATCCCTATGTAGCTGAGCGTCTATACGCAGTTGTGTATGGTTGTGCGATCCGATCTAAGGGGGATAAGGATGGGTTAAAGCAGTTGGCACAGTGGGTCTATGATGAGATTTTTAAACATGGCAATCCTCCAGTTCATATTCTTTTGCGAGATTATGCTCGCGGAATTATCGAAGTGGCATTGCGTAAAAATATAAAAATTGCAATTAGCCGTAACAAGATAGAGCCGCCTTATAATAGCGATTGGCCAAAGAGAGTACCGTCAGAAAAATTTTTGAAAAGCAAATATTATCCTGAAGATTTCTATCAGAATAAAACCAAAGATCGGGGTTTTTTAGATATATGGTCGTCAGTGATGCATAACTTTGGATCATTAGGCGATTTCGGAAATTATGTTCTAAATTCTGCCGTTAGTCATTGGTCAGGAAGAAGGTTAAACGGCAAAGAAATAAACCGTAAAAATCTATTTAATGATTTCAAGAATAGGCTTACCAATCGACAAAGAGAATTATTAGAGAAAGCAACGAATCCATTTTTTGGTGTTGATCTTTCAATTATTCTTGATTCTATCAAATACGTAGCTCATGATGAAATCGAAAAAGAGGATGAAAAGGAAGTAAAACAGAAAGAAAGAGAAGGGGAAAAAAAAGAAATGAAAAAGGCTTATGTAGATTTTAGAAATTCTTTATCGGAGGAGAAGAAAAAGTTTTATGATAAAGAAATAAAGCCTTTTCTTGATGATCGAGGAAATATAAACGATCCATTGGAACGATTTGATTCCGGCTTAGCGCAGAGGTGGATTTTTAATAGAGTAGTGCAACTGGGCTGGGATCAGAAATTGCATGGTCAATTCGATATGTACGTTAAATACAATCGAGCTGACAGATCGGAACACAAAGCAGAGCGAATCGGTAAAAAATACCAGTGGATTGCTTTCCATGAACTATTGGCTCGCATTTCAGATAATTTTGAATTTAAAGAAAAAAGCTGGTCAGATAATATTGTGAAATTTGAGGGACCGTGGCAACTAAGCATAAGAGATATTGATCCCTCTTGTACTCTCAAAGAATTCCCAAATACAAAATCAGAGCATATACCTATTTTTAAATGGGAGATTCAAAGCCAATACAACACTTGGCACACAAACAGACCACACTCTGCATGGCTTAAGAAGTCCGAAGATTTACCCGATCCCAAGAAAATTATTGAATTTACTGACGAGGATGGTATTGCTTGGGTAGCTCTCGAAGGATTTATTGAATGGCAAGAAGAGACTCCACCAGAGCAGGAAAAATACAATCTACCCTCACGACAATTATTATATATGATAAAAAGTTATCTTGTTCGAGCGAGGGATGGGGAAAAGGTATTCAACTGGGCAAAACAGCAACAGTTTATGGGGCGATGGATGCCAGAATCCGATAAATTTTATCATGTGTATCTTGGAGAATATCCTTGGGCTCCAGCGTTTCTTTATCACAACATTACCTACAACCACAACGATGGATGGACAGATGGATCAAGCGACAAAAAGATTCCTGCAAAAATTTTAGTGACTGATGATCAGTATTTAAGCAGTGATTCGTTGATAGATTGCTCAACAAGCAAAGCAATAAGTGTCAAATTACCAGCTAAATTTTTAGTAGATGAAATGAAACTTACTCAGAATTATGTAGATGGTAGATTCTTTAATAAGAATAACGAACTGGTAGCTTTTTATCCACCTGTCTTTGATGAAAAAGCGCCAAGCTGTGTATTGATAAAGAAAGATAAATTAGTAAATTTTTTCAGAGTCAAGAAGTATAATATGGTGTGGACTCTACTTGGAGAGAAAAATATTATCGGAGGCAGTGGAATTGGGCAGCCGATTGGTTGGCTCGAAATAGACGGTGCATATACTCTGAATGGTCGGTATGAAATTGTAGGTACAAAGAAAACTAATTTCAAAAAATCAAAGTAAACATCTAACCCCTGCTACCGAGAGCCTATCGTACGATAAATAGTGTAGCTGGTGGATAAAATCCTTGCAGCCACAAAGCAGGATAAAAATGCCGATATGAGCCAATGGGAAAGGGAGATAGATAGGTTGGTGTATAGGCTGTATGGGTTGAGTGAGGAGGAGATAAAGATTATAGAAGAAAATAGAAAATATTGAGTAACGACAATAATAAATTCATTCCACCTCTTGGTGGTTACCCTCTTTCCGTCCAGCAGCGTATTGTCGACCGCATCGAATCCGAGCGCAAGGTCATCGACGGCTGCCGGGAGCTCATCAAAACCTGCGAGGAGAAGATTAAGCGAGTGATAGATAAGGTGTGGGGGGAGTAAAACTCTGTGCCCTCTGTGGTTAAAAATCATCTCACCACAGAGAACACAGAGAGACATAGAGGGTGATTGAAAGAGTTTGAAGGAAGTGCAATGAAAAAATTATTCGAGCAATATCGTAAACAATGTCCAACTTGTTATATGTATAACATGTATAACATGTTAACCTCAATTTAATTAAAACAAATAAATTGAGATATGGTAAAGTATAAGAAAGTATAAGAATATTGAAATTAAGGAAAAAGAATTAGAAGAGTTAGTCAGTCGTTTCCCGGAAAACATCGAAGAAGGATTGAAATATCTTGACCATCAGAAATCAACAGATAGAGGGCCATTAGATGTTTTACTTGTTGACTCAGGGAATTCATTAGTTATCTGTGAATTGAAAACAGTTGAAGACGATAATATGCTATTTCAAGGAATCGATTGTTATCGATTACATGACAAAGAATTTTGAAGGTTTTGCTAGACCATATAGTTCAAATATGATATCGATGAAATTTGGAAAGGTTACAAAATTGACAATCAAGAAGAACTTGAAAAAGCTTTGCAGATTGTAAAAATAAATCACGACAGATTGGTCACAGCAACGCAGCTTGTATCATAATGTCGTACTCAATCTTCTGGCACCTTTCCGCCAGAAATAAAATGCAGTGATATGACACGCGGATTGCCGCAGATGCTTCGCAACGCGGATTGCCGCAGATAATCCGCGAAAATCGGCGTTTGAAAATCCGCGCTAATCCGCGTCCATCCAAAATATGACCCCATCCTGGCCCCGGGCTTCCCGGGCTCCCCCCTGCCCGTCAATCCTATAATACTGCTCTATAGACCTGCACCTGAAGGAAAAACAAAACCAAATTCCATTATTACAAAAAACAGGCCTTCCCGCATCAGCAGGTACGGTAAGCGCCAGATCAATATCCACCTTCACAGCCGGATATGCAGCATTGTCTTCATAACCAACTATCTTCTTAGTTACAACAGGATATTTTCCTATAGTGTCCCTTCTGGTCTCAACAACTTCCTATATTACCCGGGGAACATTTTCAGGCACTTTTCCGTAAACCTCCCTAAAGTGATTATGAGAATTTAAAAATGTTAATGCTATACCCGAAACCTGTATCCCCCCTACTTCAACATCACAACCTT
>JBASIK010000120.1:0-20700 GCA_049654745.1 Bacteroidales bacterium | reverse complement strand
CTTGCACCCCATGCAAGTGCGCTAGCCAACTGCGCCACACCCCGAATAGCAGGTTGCAAAATTAATCAACAATTTCTATAATGCAAACCTCCTGATACGATTCTTCAGAAATACAATGTCAGTAAGTATCGTTACAGTATTTCACAAGCCGGATTAAATCATCCGGTCTGTCAAATTTTATTTTGTTCTTCTTGATGAACTGGTTCAGGTCGGCTGTATGTTCGGGAAAGATATTAACAAACTGCTTGGCTGAGAGAAACTTATACCATTCGTTATCTTTTTTTACCCAGTAAAAAGGAGAATATCTTACCACATAACCTTCGGGTATCTTCAAATTAAAATAACCTGTCGAAAGTTCAATTCCCGTAATATAATTTGCTGATGCAAGTTCAGAGGTACCCCCATAGCCTACAGGCTTTCCTGGTGCCTGAAGGTTACTTCTGTGCTGGATACCAAGAGCAATTTTATCTTCAAATGCAACTTCAAGAAAGAAATTTTCGTGGGGAATAAATTTTTTCTTCTGCAGGTAAATAGTATCGACCGACTCCTGACCTATTAAATCATAATACTGGCCTTTCTGTTCAAAAACCATCTTTTCGGTTACCGTGTTGTAATTAAGAATAATGTTTTTAGGTTTGCCAACTTTTGTTTTGACTGTGCCCACAGTGAAAGCCGGAAAGAGATACTGTCTCATCTCCGGTGGATTATTCTCCTGAGAAGAAACTGCAGCAGGAAAAATCAACCCAGATATCAAAATAAACATTACTGACCAGCTGACCTTTGAAAAAAATGTTTCCATTTCTCACATCGGATTTACTGTAAAGTTATAAATACAAGTGTTAACAATAAAATTATCGATTAAATTTTTAATTCTCTAATATTTCATGTTGTAAATGATTGACTTTTACATATTTATTTCGTAATTTTGATAAGATGTTTAACTAAAATAAAAACCTATGAAACTCATGGACATTCTTGCCCTCATTTCGGGAGGCATAGGAGTATTAATTGTAATTATTGCTGCTATATCGGTTGTTATTGGAAGGAACATTTTCGGTTTCACGCATCTGGTAAATTATTTTCATGCAGCAAACAGTTTTCTTCTGATATCAGTAGTACTGTTTCTTGCAGGAAAAAGAATTGATGCCGGAAAATAACCGTTTATTAATGACGGAATTTTTTACAGGGAACTGACTATGTGCCTGTTTCTCAGGCCTCGGAAGAGTTTTCTATTTTCTGTTTCAAAAGCTCAATTGGAAATGGATTTCCATGAGCAGGAAAGATAATTCTGGCACCATAATCAACAAGTTTTTTCCAGCTTTTTTTCAGTTCCCCCAGATCCGTAGCAAACACAGGAAATCCGGGTTTTGTTCTGTAAGGGAATCCCGCATGAGCCATCGACCCAACAAAAGCTTCACCTGTTTTCAGCACCACGCTCAGTGATCCCGGGGTATGACCGGGTGTATGTATTACTGTGCCATCAACCCCATAATCGATGAGGGAAATATCTTCATCACCTACAATTAGATCGGGACGAGGCAGCGGGAAAGAGATTTTCCGGGCAAAGAAAGAAAGAAAAATTCCGCTTATTTTACCCCAGAGGTCAATACCTGTTCTGTCGAAATATTGTCCTTTTTCAAGTGCATTCCATTCATACCTGTGTATCATTACCCTGGCATCTGTGAAATTCTGTATCTCGTTTGAAAGTCCGGCATGATCGAAATGAGCATGGGTAAGAAGTAACAGTTTTATGTCGCCCGGAAGAATATAGAGTTTCGACAGCTTTCTTTTGAAAGCTCTTATCTTGCCGGGCGGACCTGAGTCCACCATTACTATACCCTTTGTTCCACGTAACAGGTATGTATTTGTGATTCCGAGTCTTAACGACAGAATATCGGTTGACATAGGAGAGATGGTTTTAGGTTCTCAATAAATTTACGAACTGTTCTGGAATAATTGCAAACCGGCAGGTTATTTTTTCTGTGAAAGAAGTTTTTTCAGTTCGTTCATTTCATCCCGGTATCTGGCTGCCTCAATGAAGTTCAGTTCCGAGGCTGCTTTTTCCATATTCTTCTTAGCTTTTTCTATGGCTTTTTCGAGTGCTTCCCTGCTCATATACTTTATTACCGGATCGGCTGCGATATCGGGTGTTTCGGGTTCCACATAAGCTTTAACCCTGATGCCCTGTTTACTAAGCCCGGCAAGTATTGAACCTTTTTTCTTTACAATCTGTGCAGGTTCGATACCCATTTCCATGTTGTATTTCATCTGTTTTGCTCTTCTTCTGTTGGTTTCATCAATGGTTGCCTGCATGCTTTCAGTGATAGTGTCGGCATACATTATCACCTTCCCGTTAATGTTTCTTGCTGCTCTTCCTGCTGTCTGGGTGAGTGATCTTGCCGAACGCAGGAATCCTTCTTTATCGGCATCGAGTATTGCCACCAGTGAAACCTCGGGAAGGTCGAGTCCTTCGCGCAGAAGGTTCACTCCCACCAGCACATCAAACTCCCCTGCCCGCAATCCTTCCATAATCTCCACTCTTTCAAGGGTATCTATATCGGAATGGATATAACGGCACCTGATATCATATTTTAAAAGATAGGCAGTAAGCTCTTCTGCCATTCTTTTTGTAAGTGTTGTCACAAGTATTCTTTCACCTGCTTTTGACCTGCCACGTATTTCCTTTATCAGGTCGTCAATCTGGTTCAGGCTCGGCCTTACCTCTACCGGTGGGTCGAGCAGTCCGGTTGGCCGGATTACCTGGTCGACAAAAACACCTTCGCTTTTACGCAATTCATATTCGGCCGGTGTTGCCGACACGTAGATAGTCTGTCCGGTTAGTGACTCAAACTCATCGAGGGTAAGAGGCCGGTTATCGAGAGCAGCGGGCAGGCGAAAGCCATACTCAACAAGGGTTTGCTTGCGGGCGTGGTCACCTCCGTACATGGCTCTTATCTGAGGTATGGTAGCATGACTTTCGTCGATTATTGTTATAAAGTCATCGGGGAAATAATCAAGCAGGCAGAAAGGGCGGGTGCCGGGCTCCCTACCATCAAAATACCTTGAATAGTTTTCAATGCCGCTGCAGTAACCGAGTTCTTTTATCATTTCAAGGTCATACAACACTCTCTGTTCAAGCCTCTTAGCCTCTTCTATCCTGCCAGTGTCCCTGAAGTGAGCAACCTGCTTGTAAAGATCTTCCTCTATCTGCATTATTGCCCTGTTTATCCGGTCGCGGGTTGTGACGAAGATATTTGCAGGATAAACTATATATTCGCTCAGTACCTCTATTTTTGTTCCTTCAACAGGGTTAAATGAGCTTATTTCTTCTACCTCATCACCAAAAAACTGCACTCTTATTGCAATGTCGGCATATGCCGGAAAGATATCCACCGTGTCGCCTCTTACCCTGAAGGTTCCCCTGCGGAATTCGATTTCATTTCTTGAATAGAGGCTATCGACCAGTTTTCTCAGGAAGTGGTTTCTGGAAATCATCTGGCCCGTTTTAATATGAACTGTGCTTGAGTAGAAGTCTTCCGGGTTTCCTATTCCATAGAGGCAGGATACTGATGAAACCACTATAACGTCGCGTCTGCCAGAAAGTAAAGATGAAGTTGTGCTGAGGCGCAGTTTCTCTATTTCTTCATTTATCGAAAGGTCTTTTTCGATGTAAGTATCGGTGGCAGGGATATATGCTTCAGGCTGGTAATAATCGTAGTACGAAACAAAATATTCCACAGCATTATGAGGAAAAAACTGTTTGAATTCTCCGTACAGCTGGGCAGCAAGTGTTTTGTTATGACTGAGGACCAGTACTGGTCTCTGAACCTGTTCGATTACATTTGCTATAGTAAAAGTCTTGCCCGAGCCTGTCACGCCAAGGAGAGTCTGGTATGGCACACCTTTACGGAGACCGTCAACAAGCTGGCGGATTGCTTCAGGCTGGTCGCCTGTCGGCTGAAAATCCGACACAAGTTTAAAATTCATCACACAAACAATTTTCAGTCGGCCCTAATAGAATTGAATATAAGCGGAAATTTACAAAAAACTATGATAGCATTTCAGAAACAACAAAGCCGCCGGGTTTTTCCGGCGGCTTTGTTAAACAGTTTTTAGCCTAGCCTAAATAGCTCTTCAGCAGTTTACTTCTGGAAGTGTGTCTCAGTCTTCTTATTGCCTTCTCCTTTATCTGTCTGACGCGTTCGCGTGTAAGCCCGAATTTCTCACCGATTTCCTCCAGTGTCATTTCCTGACATGAAATACCGAAAAAGTATTTTATGATATCTCTTTCTCTTTCGGTAAGTGTTGCCAGGGCTCTTTCAATCTCTTTTGAAAGAGATTCATCAATAAGAGCTTTGTCGGCATTGGGAGAATCGGTGTTAGGCAGCACATCGAGAAGGCTATTGTCTTCACCTTCGACAAAAGGAGCATCAACCGACACATGTCTGCCTGATACGCGGAGTGTGTCGGTAACCTTTTCCTTCGGGAGGTCAAGCACTTCTGCAAGTTCTTCCGGAGACGGTGTCCTTTCGTATTCCTGTTCAAACTTTGAGAAGGCTTTATTGATCTTGTTCAGAGAACCCACCTGGTTAAGAGGCAGACGCACTATTCTCGACTGTTCAGCAAGGGCCTGAAGTATTGATTGCCTGATCCACCATACAGCATAGGAGATGAATTTGAATCCCCTTGTCTCATCAAACTTTTCTGCGGCTTTAATAAGCCCCAGGTTCCCTTCGTTGATAAGATCCGGCAGGCTCAGACCCTGGTTCTGGTACTGCTTTGCAACAGATACTACGAATCGAAGATTTGCTTTAGTCAGTTTTTCGAGTGCGGCCCTGTCTCCCTTTTTGATTCTCTGTGCAAGTTCAACTTCCTCCTCAACCGATATCAACTCTTCCTTACCAATCTCCTGAAGGTACTTGTCGAGTGAAGCGCTTTCCCTGTTGGTGATTGATTTGGTAATCTTAAGTTGTCTCATCTATCTCTGAAAAAATTTTCGCGAAATTAATAAAATTTTTTATAAAAACAAAGAATTTTAACAATTATTATGAACAGGGAGTTTTAATTTATTAACTCCCTGTTCTTTAATAATTTAAATTATCTATTTCTGCCTCCAAACTGGTAGCTGAAGTAAGTTCCGTTCGACTGTATACCTTCAATTGAAGTCAAATTCGTACCGTTGTTAGTGAAGTTTCTGACATCAGAAGCACTGTTGACCTTCTTTCCATTCACACTCAGAATGATGTAGCCTTTCCGTATTCCAAGGTCTCTGAATCTGCCGTCATTGACCTCAGTTACCTTAACTCCATAGTCAACTCCATAGTTTCTCTGGTCTGCCTGTGAGAGAGGTTCCAGCTTTGCACCAAACACCGTTCCTGCGCTGGCATCTGCTTTTACTATTCCTGTTGTATTTTCAATGTTCTTGAGTGTTAAAGAAACTGTATTTTCTTTTCCAGAACGAAAATAAGTTACCGAGACTCTATCACCCGGACGATATCTGCCAACCTGCTCGAGCAGCTCCGACATGCTATTCACCGGGACATTGTTGAACTTTATAATGATATCACCTTCTTTGATTCCAGCTTCCTCTGCAGCGCTGTTTTCATACACCTGACTGATATATGCTCCTTTGATTTCTTTCATTTTTGCTTTTTCGGCAATTTCTGCAGTGACCTCACCCACGCTGACTCCCATCACTGCTCTCTGCACAGCACCATAGATTCTCAAGTCCTCAACAACCTTCTTTACTATATTAACAGGAATTGCAAATGAGTTTCCAGCATATGCACCACTCGGTGAAATTATTGCTGTTGTAATACCAACAAGCTGTCCGTCGGTATTTACAAGTGCACCACCACTGTTACCTACATTAAGTGCAGCATCGGTCTGGATGAATGACTCGATACGGTAGTTGTCGTCGAGAATACCCAGATTTCTTCCCCTGGCACTAACTATACCTGCAGTAACAGTAGATGTAAGGTTAAAAGGATTTCCTACAGCAAGAACCCATTCACCAAGGCGAAGCTTGTCAGAGTCACCATAATTTAAATACGGCAGATTATCCCCATTAATCTTCAGAAGTGCAATATCGGTGCTGGGATCACGGCCGACAACCTGAGCTTCAAACTCTCTGTTGTCATTAAGTTTGACCGTAATTTTCTCAGCATTCTCAATTACGTGATTATTTGTAATAATATAACCATCGGGAGAGATTATCACACCCGACCCGTATCCTCTGACTTCACGAGGAACCTGCCGGTAGGTATCACCATAAAACCATTCAATTATCGGATTTATACTGCGTACTGAATATGTGGCACTTGTCCTTACATGTACCACGGCATGTACAGCTAATTCTGCAGCATAGGTTAAATCAACCTGCCCCGCCTGCTGATATGAAGTCAGAACAGGTTTAACCCTCTCATCCGATATATTTGCAGTGTCACTTACCGAACCATTTCCTGAATTCTTCTCAACAAAATTTGTATAAGCTAACAGAGCAATCACTGCACCAAGAATTGACATCGTTAACCCGCCGAGAATTGTTTTGACTTTCATAACTGCTTTATTTTTTGGTTAAACATTATATTTTTTTCAGGTAAGAGGCTACTTTACTTAAACCTCAAACCGGTTATATTGTTTAACAAAGATTGTGCATTTTTTATTCATGAAACTCTGTTTCAACTACATTTAACATCAATTTAACGTGAATGATAATATCATTTAACAATTAACAAACTGCTCCTGGCCTGCATCAACAAAGAGACAAAAAACTTATACATTTTAATCCCTGAAACCCGAATTTATATTTCAATCTGCTGTATTACCATACATAATATAAATCATTATATTACAAACTGTCATTGTGTCAGTATTGATGAAATATTGACATTGATAAATAATTAGTACAATAAAATTAATTTTGAGCAGAAAAATCCTTACCTATGATGATATTCTGAAACTAAAACTACAAACCATGAAAAAGCTTTATTTTCTAATCCTCATTTCCGTAGCCTTTCTTCTCAAGACATCTGGACAACCTGGAACAACTGAACTGATGAATGCAATCAATCGAATAAATTCAAATTTCGAAAGGTTATCGCATCAGTTCGACATTCTCGAGAAAAAGACTGACGACATCTACTGGTACAATAAAGTTGGGGATATTGCCTTCATCGACAAGGTTTACATGACTGGACCCCCTCTGGCTGTTGAGAAAAATCCAACCGGACAGGGCGCCGGAAATCCTGTAAAATTCTGGTCGTATATTTTCATTCCCAAAGATGCTGACCCTTCAAAAAAGTACCCCCTGCTTGTATTCCCACATGGTGGTGTTCACTCAAATTTCAACACTTATTATGCTCACATCATACGCGAAATGGTTTCGCAGGGATATATTGTGGTGGCTGCAGAATACAGAGGCTCTACAGGCTATGGAGAATCATTTTATAATATGATTGACTATGGTGGACTTGAGGTTCAGGATGTCGATGCCAGCCGGCAGTATATGATTGATAATTACTCAATTGTAGACGGCGACAGAGTTGGCATTATCGGATGGAGCCATGGCGGTTATATTGCCCTGTTTAATATTTTCGAATACCCCGACAAATATAAAGTATGCTTTGCCGGTGTGCCTGTGAGCGACCTTATTGCAAGAATGGGCTATAAAGACCAATCGTACCGGGATCTTTTTTCAAGCCAACCTGCAATAGGCAAGCCCGCCGACCAGAATGTGGCTGAATACCGAAAAAGGTCTCCTGCATGGCAGGTCCATAAATACAGGAACACACCTCTACTGATTCATACTAACACCAACGACGAAGATGTGAATGTGCTGGAGGTTGAACATCTTATTAAATCCCTGAAAGCTGAGGGCAAACAAAATTTCTATTATGAAATTTTCAATAATATGCCAGGTGGACATTCTTTCGACAGAATGGATTATAAGGAAGCAAAAGAAATAAGAATGAAGATTTATAATCATCTTAATAAATATCTTAACCCGCCGAAACCCTTTAAGTCGGTTAAGGAACTGCAGAAGGCAGGATATGGATTTAATTAAGCACACGGAGCGAAACGAAGTCCCGCGAATCGGGAGAGAATAGGGCTCAGAGCTCAGGGAATATAGATTGATATATTAGATAGCTTATGAAAAAAGAACCGTTATACGGAAAGACTATTAATGAGCTGATTGCCATTACACGCCGTATTGGTTTGCCAGGTTATTCGGCTCGTCAGATAGCTGACTGGCTGTATAAACATCAAATTTCTTCTGTCGAGGAGATGACAAACCTTTCAAAGAAGGCAAGAGAGTTGCTTTCTTCAGAATTTGAATACGGACTCTCCTCTCCTGCCGAATACCTTGAAAGTTCTGACGGGACAAAGAAATATCTATACAAAGTATTGGATGACAAATATATAGAAACAGCTTTTATACCGGAAAAGGAGCGTGCAACGATATGCGTTTCAACTCAGGCAGGATGCAAGATGGGATGCCTTTTCTGCATGACTGGCAAACAGGGATTTCAGGGTAACCTGTCGTCGAATGAGATACTCAACCAGTTCAGAAGCCTTCCGGAGTTTTCAAGGATCACGAATATAGTCTATATGGGTATGGGCGAACCTCTTGATAACATCGAAGAGGTTCTGAAAAGCCTGGAAATACTTACATCCGACTGGGGGTATGCATGGAGCCCAACGCGCATAACTGTCAGTACGGTTGGCATTATAGAAAAGATGTCTGTTTTTCTTGAAAGAAGCAGGGTTCATCTGGCAGTAAGCCTTCATACACCATTCGATGATGAAAGACTTATGCTAATGCCGGTTCAAAGAACAAACCCTGTCAGGGAAGTCATTGAAATTATAAGAAATGCAGGAATAACAGGACAGAGGCGTGTCTCATTCGAGTATATCCTTTTCAAAGATTTTAACGACACACCGACACATGTTAAAGAGCTCTCCAGACTCCTTAACGGAATACGATGCCGCGTTAACCTGATAAGGTTTCATAAAATTCCCGGCGTCAGCTTCGAAAGTCCCGGTATTGAAGAAGTAAAGAAATTCAGAGATATGCTCAATAAAAAGGGTATTGTTGCCACTATAAGAGCCAGTCGTGGAGAGGATATCAAAGCGGCATGCGGTCTTCTTTCCACCCTTACAAGGAATAAAGCCAGGTCATGAACAAGCTGATTTCAACAACAATACTCTTTCTTGCGTTAATCAGCATAAAATCAGAATCACAGACTGCTGCTCTGGAAAGGTTTCTTTCCGACTCACTGATGCAGCATGCATCCATTTCATTTTTAATAAAAGATGCAGTAACGGGGGATATTTTAGTTGAATATGACAGTAACAGAAGCCTTACCCCTGCATCTATTTTGAAGCTTATAACCACTGCTGCGGCTCTTGAACTGCTCGGTCCCGACTACAGGTTCAGAACCACACTTGAGTATTCAGGAACTCTTTTGAAAAATTCAGGGGTCCTAAAGGGAGATATAATTATAAAAGGCGGAGGTGATCCCTGTCTGGCTTCAGAAAGATTTACTGAACATTATGGAAATCTTTTTGACAGCTGGGCTACTGCAGTCAGAAGTTCAGGGATAAAAAAAATAAAAGGAAGGGTTATCACCGACGATTCATACTTTGATTATGAACCGGTACCTGATGGCTGGGTGTGGGAAGATATCGGCAATTATTATGGCGCAGGAGTATACGGCCTGTCGGTATTTGACAACACTTCAAAAATACATTTCAGAACGTATGAGGAAGGTTCAGCACCTGAAATTATAATGGTTGAACCATTTGAGACTGGTACTGAATACATTAGCAACCTAATTGCGTCAGGGACAACCGACCAGGGATATGTTTTCTGTTCTCCATACGGAAACAAAGGCTGGATTTCAGGGACTATTCCGCCTAACCGTGAAGATTTCATTCTCAAAGCAGCTATAACAGATCCTCCTCTTGTTGCAGCAAGAATACTTACGGGGAAACTTATAAAAATAGGTATAAAAGTTTTGGGTAATCCTTCCACATACAGGCTTGAAAAACAAATTAAAAATCAAAACAATACAATAATTAATGAAACTCTTTCGCCACCTTTGAATGAGATAATCGAAGTATTGAATCACGAAAGTATCAATCTGTATGCTGAACATCTGGTAAAAGAGCTTGGAAAAGTATTCAGAAACAGTGGTTCAGCCAGTGCCGGTCTTGAGGTGATAAACGATTTCCTGAAAAAAAACGGTATATATAATCCTGGCATGGTTATCATTGACGGAAGTGGTCTTTCGCCCCGTAATCTTGTTAATTCAAGCGGCATTGTTTCGTTGCTTCTATATATGAAAAACAGCAATAATTATGCTCATTTCATCAATTCACTGCCAGAGGCAGGTGCTCAAGGAACTCTGAAGAATGTTTTCAAGGGTCCGGAATTTGAAGGAAGGCTAAACGCAAAAAGTGGTTCTATGGCTGGAATAAGAAGTTATGCCGGTTATCTTAAAAGTGTTTCAGGAAAAGAGCTGATTTTCTGTATAATAGTAAACAATTATTCAGGTTCTTCGGGAAATGTCACAAGATATATTGAAGAAATATTGAAGGAGGCGGTTGTGAATAATTAATAAAGTTTTTTCTTTTGACTGCGAAAACCAAACTGTTTTTTATAAACGAACTTTAAATGAACAGGAAAGTAACAACAAGAAAGTGTGATAGTTATAATTTAGAAGAAGTTATCAGGGTTGTGGCAGATGTTTACGAAAATTCTGAAGGACCTGACCTTACTGGAAAAAGGGTTCTTGTTAAGCCGAACATTTTGACTGACTCTCCGCCTGAGAAAAGCATTTGCACTCATCCTGTGGTGGTGGAAGCTGTAATCAGGTATATACAATCGAAAGGTGCTGAAGTGGTGGTTGGTGATTCACCTTCGGTTCATATTAGTAATTTTCGTCCTGTGAAATGTGGAATAGAAGATGTATGCAGGCGTACTGGCGTGCAATGGGTTGATTTCAAGGAAAAGCCTGTTGAGGTAAATCTCCGGAATGGAAAAAAGATAAAAGTTGCATCAGTAATAAGGGATGTTGATCTTATAATTTCTCTTCCAAAATTTAAGAATCATGAACTTGCTTATTTCACAGGGGCTATAAAGAACACTCTGGGAGTTGTTCCCGGGTTTATAAAGGGCAAGCAGCATGCACTTTATCAGAACAGAATGGCTTTCAGCAGATTTCTTGTTGACCTGAATGAAGCTGTGCTTCCAGATTATTTTCTTATGGATGCCATTTACGGGATGGAAGGTCCGGGGCCTGCAAATGGTTTTCCGAAAAAGATTGGTCTTCTGATTGGATCATCCAATCCGCTTGCACTTGATATAATTGCCTCAACTATAGCTGGCTATAAACCTATTGATATACCTACCAACCGGATTGGGCTATCAAGAGGAGAATGGCTTTCGTCAGTTGATGAAATTGTTTACGACGGGCCTTCCCTTGATTCGCTTGTATTAAAAGACTTTTTGAAAGTACCGGTGACCAGGATGGAAAACATTTCCCTGCAATTCCTCATAAGGAGGGTGAAGTTTCTGAGGAAGCTTGAAAGAAGGCCGGTTTTTTTGCATGACAGATGCACCGGATGTCTGAAATGTGTAAAAATCTGTCCTGTGAATGCAATTTCCCCGCATCCGTCAAAGAAGAATCACATTGTGTTGACCGACAAAAAATGTATCAGATGTTACTGTTGCAGTGAAGTCTGCACCGACAGTGCAATAGAGATAAGGAGGAAGCTTTTTGGTGTATAGCTTTCCCCCTTTAAGCATCTATTCTTGCGTATTTTGCATGTGTTTCGATGAACTCCCTGCGTGGTGGTACTTCTTCTCCCATTAGCATGGAGAAGATATGGTCGGCTTCGGCAGCGCTTTCTATTGTAACCTGCTTGAGGATGCGAGTTTCGGGGTTCATGGTTGTCTGCCAGAGTTGTTCGGCGTTCATTTCACCCAGACCTTTGTATCTCTGTACGGTCACTGATGAGTCTTTGCCCTGGCCAAGTTCCTTGACAGCAGCTTCTCGTTCTTCTTCTGTCCAGCAATATTTTTCGATCTTTCCTTTTTTAACAAGGTATAAGGGAGGTGAGGCAATGAATATATTTCCGGCTTTGATAAGGTCCTGCATATACCTGAAGAAGAATGTGAGTATAAGGGTTGTGATGTGCGAGCCGTCGACGTCGGCATCGGTCATAATGATTATTTTGTGGTAGCGCAGGCCTGACGTGTTGAGGGCTTTACTATCCTCTTCGGTACCTATTGAAAGTCCGAGGGCGGTAAAAATATTCCTTATCTCCTCGCTTTCGAATATCTTGTGCTGCATAGCCTTCTCGACGTTGAGGATTTTACCTCTCAATGGGAGGATAGCCTGGAACCGGCGGTCGCGTCCCTGTTTTGCTGTTCCTCCTGCTGAGTCTCCCTCAACGATAAAGAGTTCGCATTTTGACGGGTCACGGTCGGCGCAGTCGGCAAGTTTTCCGGGAAGTCCCGAACCTGACAGAAGGTTTTTTCTCTGCACGAGTTCCCGTGCCTTTCTTGCAGCATGGCGGGCTGTTGCGGCAAGAATTACTTTCTGAACTATCTGCCGGGCGTCACGCGGATTTTCCTCGAGGTAGTTGGAAAGAGCATTACCAACAGCCTGGTCGACAGCACCCATAACCTCGGTGTTACCAAGTTTCATCTTGGTCTGCCCTTCAAACTGGGGTTCAGGAACCTTAACCGAGATTACCGCGGTAAGGCCTTCCCTGAAATCGTCACCGTTTATATCGAACTTCAGTTTTGCAGTAGCACCCGACTCCTCGGCATATTTTTTAAGGGTGCGTGTAAGCCCTTTCCTGAAACCGGCCAGGTGAGTGCCCCCCTCGATTGTATTGATATTATTTACGTATGAATAAACATTTTCAGTAAATGAGGTGTTGTATTGCATCGCAACCTCAACGGGGAAACCAAATTTATCGGTTGATATGTATATGGGCTTCTCAATAAGAGGTTCCCTGTTGGAATCGAGATACTTAACAAATTCAATCAGTCCATTTTGACTAATAAATTCTTCGTATCTTATTTTGTTTCCGTTGCCGTTTTCAACAGGTTCGCGAAGGTCCTTTATCGTAAGCATAACCCCTTTATTAAGGAAAGAGAGCTCACGAAGCCTTGCAGAAAGTATCTCAAAATTGAAATCAACTGTCTGAAAAATCTGAATGTCAGGTTTAAATCTTACAATTGTTCCCGTTTTATCTGTTTTATCAATAATTTTTACATCGGTAACAGGTTTACCTTTCTCATACTTCTGGTAGAAAACTTTTCCATCACGATGGATAAAAGCCTCGAGCCATTCTGAGAGTGCATTAACAACCGAGACGCCCACTCCATGAAGGCCTCCCGACACTTTGTAAGTATCCTTATCGAATTTACCACCTGCGTGGAGTATAGTCATTACCACCTCAAGAGCTGACTTCTGTTCTTTTTCATGGATATCTGTAGGTATACCGCGGCCGTTATCGGTTACCGATACCGAGCCATCTTCATGAATTACAACATCGATTCTGTCGCAATAACCTGCAAGAGCCTCATCTATAGAATTATCAATAACCTCATAAACCAGATGGTGAAGACCTTTCACCCCTGTATCGCCGATGTACATTGCAGGCCTTTTCCTTACTGCCTCAAGGCCTTCGAGTACCTGAATGCTATCGGCGGAGTAACCGTTCCCGTTATTTTCCTTTTTCAGTTTATCACTCATTTTTATCTTTGTTTAACTTACTGTTTTTCAGTTTAAAAATTATAAATTCCTATCAGCAGACCCTTTTACGGTCTGTCCTGAAGTTGAACAGGCATTTTTTAAGGAGAATCAGATTCTTACATATCTGCGCTGCCCCCGGATCCAACTTCTCAAACCCTTGATAAATATTTGATATAATGTAAATTAATTATCGTTGCAAATATACAAATAATATCATTATTTTTATCAGGGAAGAGTTAAAAAATATTAACTATTTTACCAAGTAATTAACAGGGCATAATTTGTTGATTAACAAATATATATGAAGCCTGAAAACCTGCTAAATACAAATACAATTTACAGGCTGTAAGTAAATCCTGCCAGGCAGATAAACCGGAGTGATGGATACCATGCCCATTCGTAGTATTTTGAGAAAGATAAATTGTTGAATTTGAGCCAGAACGATAGAATTTTCGTATATCTGTATTCGGCATTGAAATTAAAGTTAAGATGGGCAGGCATGCTATATTCTTTCTCCGAGCTTCCCAGCAAATTAAACAGATTGTCAAAATTATCAGTAGTTGTCAGCAGTTTTCTTGGCCCGGTTGTGTTTACCCCAATTGAAGCAATTATCTTGTCCCTTAGATTATATTTCAGATTAAATTTCAGATCCCAATCGGGCAAACCCCATGCATATTTATTGCTTGTAAGTGTGTATTTATAATAATTTCCTTCGGCTGAAAAAGTGAAATGCCTGTTTATACGGCCGGCTGTCTCTCCGTGAAATTTCAGTATTTCAGCCTCATCAAATAGTGGTTTAAAGTAATTACCCATCAAAATATTAATAGTGTCATTCCTTGTTCCTGCATAATTCGTAAACAAAAGAAAATCATCTGCAATTGAATATGACACATTTAACCTGTATCTGCCTTCAATACCCGACTCTCCTTCCAGTCCGGCACTCACAATCAAGGGATAGCTTGTATTTCTTATTTTATACAAGTAGTCGGATAGTATGAAAGGATTAAGCATGATAACATTTTCTGGTGTGTTTCTTTCAAGTTTTCCTTTAAGTTCTGTATAAAAAGCAAGGTATGAAGGCATTATATTAAATCCGAATCTGAGGTCGGGGTAAATATGTAACCTGGGGTCATTGTCATCAATAAATTTGTCCAGCGCAAATCCTGCACCCAGCTTAGCATTCCAGTCGGCGCTCTTCCTGGTAATAAAAGGTGTTACTTCTGCAATATATGCTGAATATGAAGAAATATAACCTGAAGGCTTATAAAACTCAAAGCCCGCTCCTGAACCAGCATAAAAACCTTTCACCTCCTTTCCTGCCTGGCCGGTCAATTTCACTGTGTGCAGGTACATGTTTTTTTCTGACATGAAAAAATTATAATCAAGGTTTGCTTCGTATACCAGTTTTGATGAATCCGGTCTCACGGAAGATATTCCAGCATTTATTCCTGCAGAAGTATAATTCAGTCTGAAATCCTTCTTTTCAGGGTCATAATCTGTTATCCCGGGATTATATCCGTATGCGTACCTCGTTTTACGGGAAAAGTCGATGCTTCCTTTAATTATGCTTTCATCCAGGAATTTTCTTCCGTAAAGTGACACATTATTATCCATGTAACCGGCAAACTCTTTTTTGCCGTTTTCAAGCTTCACTTTACCATTTGTGGAGAAATGTCCAGCATAAATACCAACTCCGCTTTGTTTGGATCTCAGGTTTGTTATGCTTATTTCAGCTAGGGGTGTCAGGTAATTACCGAGACCCATATTTATGTAACCGTTATAGAGTTTTGTAAGTGGGTCGGGGACCATAGTTGCAGCCTTAAGTGGACTTACCGTATATGGAGGTGTGTAGGGTGTTGTATTGATTTCATATTTGATGACCGGTTTTACAGCTGATGTGTCGGTCATATCGGGGAGGAAGCTCTTTTTTACAACATCGGGCAATGAAGGTTTATAAGGGTTGTAGAGCGTTATTTCCCTTTTTATTACCGTTTCCTGTCCTCTGGCAGGGAATAGAGCAGAAAAAGCCAGAAAAGCAGTAATAATCATCAGTGGCTTCATTATGTTTATTTCCATTTTCATATTCCTCATCGTCCTTTAGTGTTTTGGCTATTGTATTTGTCCTGCATTCAGGGAATCAAGTTTAGCTTTTACCTCGTCGAGTATGCCGTCATCCGGTACTGAATAGTTTTCTTTAAGTCCCTGCAGGGTGGCTTTTGCCATTATTGTATCTCCTTTTTTCAGGCTTACATCAGCCAGCAGGAGAAACATCTTTGCCATCCAGTACTGGTGCGGGGTGGTGGAATTAATGAATTCATTGATAACTTTTTCGGCTTCTGCGATGTTTCCCTTCAGAACAAGTATCTCGGCTACCCTGTATTTCGATTCTGCACCCTGTGCACTTGTTATCTCAACAGCGGTTTTCCGGAATTCCCTCAGTGCCTCGTCATAATGATTAAGGCTGTAGTGTGCTTTAGCGCTCATAAAGTTTGCTTCCCTGAGAAGCTCTTCCGGAATATTCTGTGCTTTATTGATCTTTTCAGCCGTCTTTATGGTTTTCTCCGCATCGCCGGCTTCATATGCAGCACGAAGCTGCCCTCTCAATGCAATCACCTGACTTTCAGAATTATCTGTAACACGTTCAAGTTGTTCGTATAATCCGAATGCTTTCAGGTAATCTTCTTTTTCGAACAATAGTGCAGCAGCCGACCGCAGGGCTGGCTCATAAAATTCACTTCCGGGCGACTCAATAACTTTCTGGTAGTTATCCAGTGCCTCATCTTTCCTTCCTTTCAGCATTTCGCATTCTGCAAGGTAGAAGAGAGCATTAATCCGGAAGCTGCCGTATGTAAATTCGTTGAGGTAGTTTCTGAATACTTCTGATGCCCTGTCGCAATTGCCCGACATATAAAGTCTCTCACCCGATGTATAAAGTAATGAATCCTTTTCTGTCAGGGCCACATCGCCAAATCCTTTAAGAGATTTTACATAAGCGAAATATGAGTCAACGTCGTTTATTTCCACATAGGCATTCTTAAGTCCGGTAAGTGCATAGCGTGCTTCGGGTGTTGAGCTGTAGTTTTCTATCACTCTTTTGAACTGTGCTATAGCTTTTTCGTTTTCTCCTGTATCAAAATAGAGGAGTCCGAGCTGAATAATAGCCCTCGGTGCAAATGGGCTTCCCGGGAAGGTTGATATGACCTGGTTGAAATCGGCTTCTCCCCTGGCTTTGTCCTTCAGGCTTACCCATGCCCTACCCCTCTCGAACAATGCACCCGGAATATATTTTGAAGATGGGTAATTGTTGATAAGAATTGTCAGGGTCTCTGCTTTACCTTTCTGGTTATTCATGAGTCCGAGTGCAAATCCTTTCTGGTAGAGGGCGTAGTCTGCATCTATTTTTCCGAACTCAATTACCTTGTTATAGAATTCAACTGCATCGGCATAATTTGTGTTAATAAAATAACAATCTGCAATTCTGTTTCGTGCATCAATCAGGATATCGGCTCTAACAGCGGTGGCATTTGATTCGAAGTTCCGGAAATGAGCCAGGGCGTTGGTATAATCTTTTTTATTGAATAGTGCATAACCGAGGTTATATCTAACAAGCCGGTATTCGTCGAGTTGTGTTGAGCCAGGTAATCCCATAAAAGTCTGGTAGTCAGCTATTGCGTTGTCGTATTCTCCAAGCCGGTACCATGCTTCTCCCCTCCAGTATATTGCCCTTGCCCGCAGTTGATTGTTATATTTTCCGTAATCGAGCGATTTGTCGAACATGTTAATTGCTGCTGTGAGTTCCATATTTTTAAACAGTTCGAGTCCTCTGTAGAATGCAACCCGCTGATAAGCTGCCTCGAGACGTGCATCTTTGCGGGTTATTTTATCGAGTGATGCAAGGGCTTCCCTGTAGTTTTTAATCTGCATATATGTTGCCACGAGGAAATTATAGACCTCCTCGATGCGGTCGGAGCCGGGATAGAGGTTGATATATTCCTGAAATGCTCTTATTGCCTCACCAAAAGGTGAATAAGAAGTTTCGTAAAGCAGTTTTGCATAGTTAAACAGTGCATCTTCTTTTATCTTCGGATCGAAATTGAGCTGTGATGCCTGCCCGAAAGCAAACTGTGCGCGTTGTTTATCGCCTTTTTTCAGGTAACAGTCACCAAGGATGTACCAAACATTCTGTGTCAGAATATCTGAGCGGGCTGTGAGGTCGAGGAATACTTTAATGGCTTTATCATAGTCGCCTGTCATATAGTAGCAGTAGCCAAGCTGGAACCGGTCGGGCCGGTCGCTGGCTTTTGCCCCTTCAGCATATTTTTCAAGGTAGCCGGCGGCTTCTTTATAGTTGCCTTTATTGTAGTATGCATCACCTATAAACCTGTAAAGTTCTACGGCTCTCATCTTACCTGCCGACTTCAGAAGTTCCGGAGCCATTTCAAGTATTCCATCATAATCTTTTCTCAGATACAATACCTGAACAATATAAAAAGGCACCACGCTTCCGAAAGTTTCATCATTTCTAAGTCTCATGAACCCTTCCATTGCAGTTTCATATTTCTTCTCCTCATAGGCAATGTGAGAGAAATAATAGAGTGCAGGTGAAGTGTAATATGTATCAATATCTTTTATCTCGCTGAACATCAAAAGGGCTATCTCTTTGTTTCCATTCATGAACTGAGAATATCCATATTTAAAGCAATATTCGTGAAGTTTTTCTGAAGGAAGCAGTATACGGTTCACGCGCTGATAATAAGTTGCTGCCTTACGGTAGTTTTTGTTCTGGTAAAAGTAGTCACCCAGAGCAAGGTAAGCGTCATTAATCCGTGAAGAGCCGGGCCATGAGGCAATAAATCTGTTCATCCGGTACTCGCCGTCGGGGTTGAAAAGTTTTAATGCTGACATGGCGCTGTAAAATTCAGCATCGAACTTTTCGTTTACATTATCACCCGGTGAGTTTTTAAGCCAGGAATCAAAAAATTTCAGGGCGGCTGTATATTTCTCCTTGTTGTAGAGTTCAAGCCCCTTCTGAAATTCCGAGCTGACTTCCTTACTCATGTAAGAGATCTGAGCAGCAAGCTGAACTGCCGGCAGCACCAAAAACAATATCAAAAGCAGCCTCTTGTTCATAATTAATTAAAAGCTTGAATTATAATCACTTTTTCACCATTATTTAAAATTTTCCCGCTAACAGAACAAACTGTTTAAATGTCACATAATTAGCTTATGTGCGGCTTTCTATATGGCGTAAAATTACAACTATTAAACGGTGCCTGAATGGCTTTATTACCGAATTTATTAACATCGCTATGTTAGTTATCAATTCTTTCTTTATTTTGTGGACAAATTGCCGCTATATGGAGGAATCTCATTCCCTTGATACGATAATTGAGTTCAGGAACTGTAACATCTGGCAGCAGGATCATCTGGTTCTTACTGACGTTAACTTTTCCGTGAAAAGGAATGAGTTTATGTATCTCATTGGCAGGGTTGGAAGTGGGAAGACGAGTCTGATAAAGACTATAAATGCACAGCTGCCGCTGAAGGAAGGGGAAGCCTTCGTAGCTGGATACAATCTAAAAAAGCTAAAGAGAAAAGAGATACCTTATCTTAGAAGGAGGCTTGGGATTGTTTTTCAGGATTTTCAGCTGTTAACCGACAGGAATGTGCACGATAATCTTGAGTTTGTTCTTAGGGCTACAGGATGGAAGAATAAGAATGATATTGAAACAAGGATTGCTGAAGTTCTTGAAAAGGTGGGGCTGGGTCTGAAAGGGTATAAAATGACCCATCAGCTTTCAGGTGGAGAACAGCAACGCGTTGTTATAGGGAGGGCCCTTCTCAACGATCCTGATATCATTCTTGCAGATGAACCGACCGGAAATCTCGACAATGAGACTTCGGACGGAATTCTGAGGCTTTTGATGGAAATTAATCAGACAGGCAGGGCTATCATAGTTGCCACACATAATCAGAATCTGCTTAAAAGATACCCGGCAAGAACCCTGAAGTGTGAAGATGGCAAGCTTCTGGAAGTTGACCAGGAAGAAAATATTGAACTGATCTGAAATTCAACAATATAATAAGGAATCATTACAACCTTACTGATCGCTGAAGGAAAAACTTCCGTTACAAAAATCTCCTGAAAATCTTCAAGGAGTTATTTAAGCATTTTCAGTGGCCAGGGAAGGGAATTTCTGTATAACCTGTAGTATGTCTCTTTTGTGCTGCCGAAAGATTGCATAAAAGATGCCACTGAGGGTATTGATGAGCCGGCAAAATCGAGCACGATGCCAGTGGATGCATTTTCTTTAATCAACTCATTAACAGCATGATAGTTTATTCTTTTTTCTCTGCTTTCAGAACTGTTTGCTGTAAAAAGAATTATTTTTGAACCCGGGATTTCGACAAGGAAAATACCGAAAATCAACTTGCCAACACCTGAACGGACACCGATAATACGTCCTTTCTTGTTAAAAAGACAATGGTTCATCAGAGTTTCGAGTCGTTCATAATCCCTCTGTTTTATCCCGGGGATATTTCTTCCAGTATTTTCGATAAAAAGATTTATTATTTCTTTCGGTTTTACATCAGTTGTGTAGTTGATGCTGTTTTGTGAAGCGAGGGTAATATTTCTTCTGCAATCTGATGAATACGAATTCCAGATTTCATTGAAATCTTTGTTCAGATGCAGAACATAGTTGGTTCTTTCAGTAATTTTATAATCTTTATTATCAACCCTGTAGTTTACGCAAAGATCTACAAACCTGTAAAATTCAGGCATATAAAATATGAATTCATGAATAACTTTTTCGGCCGGTTTATCAGGTGAGAATGCTCCGAGCTGTTGCAGAAAGATAGGTGTGGTTATGTATTTAATTCCGAATTTCTCAAATCCCGGGACTGGAAAAACAGAGTCGTACTC
>JBASIK010000119.1:0-7445 GCA_049654745.1 Bacteroidales bacterium | reverse complement strand
GACGGGAGAGATTTTTAAAGCGTCAGAGGAACAGGGGATTTTACTATTCACTAAGGCAAAAATGAAAAAGCCGGCCTGTCATCCCGAGTACTCGGGACGGGTTCGAGTCCCGTCCGCACCGCGAGAGAATTAAAAAAGCTATTCGCCCGCTGGCGGATAGCTTTAGTGTTTATACAATTTGCTATTTTAAGTTAACCCCCAAAAATGGTTGGATTAACCATAAATTTTATTTCTGAGCCTTTGGCTTTGGATGAATGTACAAAACATCCTCCTTCATCTGAACCTTCTTCTGCCTCTCCTTGCACCTGGAAATGTAAACTCCAGAAAAAATAAACAATACCAGAAATATCAGAATTTTAAATGGCAGACTCCTGATTAATTCAAGTATGAACCAGTCTTTTTTCATATCCAGCCTGAACCTGATTTATACAAAGACCCAATAAGTTTACCAAAAGTTGCCTCTGACAACGAACATCCTGAAGCTCTGACCCTAATAAGGCATATCAAAATTAATAATAATAAACTAAAATTAAAATAAAAAACCTTGAGTTATTTTTAGTCAGTAAGTTAATTGTTTCAGAAATTCAAAGTACGTTATTTCAGTATGGGTGGTTTTCGGAAAAAGGTAAAATTAACCCGTCCGTATTTCCTATGCTCGTAAAAAAAAGGATGGTCATTGAATTTAATATTGCCTGGATGCTCAATTATCAGAAAACCGTCTCCTGTCAGAATATTGCTTTCGAACACCATGTCGGGAATATCCCTGAGCCACGGTAAGTCATAAGGCGGGTCTGCAAATATTATATTGTATTTGTGCTTACAAATCTTTAAAAAATCCCTGACATCAAGCCTCAGAGGCTTTATGTTTTCAATTTTAAGAGCTCTAATATTCTGTCTGATAAAAGATATATTATAACGGTCATATTCAACCAGATGAACCATCTTTGTTCCCCTCGAGACAAACTCAAAGCTTATGCTTCCTGTACCCGAGAAAAGATCAAGTACATCAATTTTTTCAAAATCAATCCTGTTCGAAAGAATATCAAACAAGCCTTCACGGGCAAAGTCTGTGGTGGGCCTTGCCCTTATATTATCAGGTAACTCAATATGCCTGCCTTTATATTTTCCGCTTATTATTCGCAACTTACTATACTGAATAAATTAATAAATCTGTGCAAGGGTATATCATTAAAGACATGACTGAACGAAAAATTTCCTGCTGGCACAACGAAATTTATATTTTTGATATACAACGACATAGTCGAGTTAAGATCATCATACCTTTCTGTTACACCGCTTAGATTTACAGTTGTGTCACCTTGAATTCCAAGTGTTTTAATCACATTCAGGACAAAATACATAATATCCGAAATATTCCTGTAAGTGAATGCATTAAGATATTGCAGTTTCAATTCGCGGAATATTGCAAGATTAAAAAAATCATTTTCAATATGAAGATGAATATAGTGACCTGTCTGAGATTTCATGGCATGGACCATCTGGTTGAAAAGTGGACGAAGATGGTGAAAAGGAAAAACACCTGGGAAGAAGCTTATAATTGTATCATATAATGGCTTTGAAACACTGAATATTAGATATGAGTCATTTTCAGGTAGTTTGTTTGCAATAATTACCTTGTTCTCCTGTTCTCCATGGTTGAAATGGAAATATTCATCTCTTTTTGCCGGATCATATAATGGCGAGGGTACAAGAGTGCACTCGGCAGATGGCATTACCAGAAACGTTTTATTGTACTTTCTTCCAAGAAAATCATCCCCTGCAATAATGTCTGATATTTGTTCATGGTTAAACCTGCTATTTTCTTCAGGAGTATATGACCTTAGTAAAATAAACCTGTTTCTGATAGTGTCTGAAATACAATATGATAGCTCTTCATGGCTTGTCTGGAGCGACAGTATATAATTGCCTGTAGAGTTTATATCTAGAGTCTCATCAAATACTTCAAGTAACGGCATAACTTTCTTTATCAATACATTGTGCTTTTCATGTGCCCTCTGTGTTCTCTGTGGCCAAACTTCAAACAGCCGGTGGCCTTGTTAACTACAAGAGTTTATACAAATATAAATTAAAGAATGATTATGTTTACAAAACAATAAATTATCCTGCAGCTAATGCGTGAGAATCTGATATACAATCATTTATTAAAGCACCTCAAGAATATTCCTACTGACGACCAGGCAGCGGCGATGAAAAAGATTGCCTCTTTTCTCTGCGACAGCAACCAGGATATCATATTTCTATTGACAGGTTATGCAGGAACAGGAAAGACTACACTCATTAGTTCAATTGTAAGAACCCTGGAACTCCTGAGGATGAGGACAATACTACTGGCTCCTACCGGAAGGGCAGCAAAGGTGCTCTCATCATTAACTGGCTGTCAGGCATTCACTATCCATAAGAAAATATACAGGCAAAAATCATCAAAAGATGGTATCGGGCAATTTGTCCTTGACAGAAACCTTACAAAAGACACACTTTTTATTGTCGATGAGGCATCGATGGTATCGAACAATCCATCGGAGCTGTCAATATTTGGAAGCGGACGGCTGCTGGAGGACCTGATAGAATATGTATACTCAGGCGCCAATTGCAGGTTAATACTTGTGGGAGACACTGCACAATTGCCTCCTGTGGGCTCGGAAATAAGCCCTGCTCTCGATCCTGAACAATTAAAGGAATTTGGTTTTAATGTTATAACTGCAGAACTCCGCCAGGTGCTAAGACAGAATGAAAAATCTGGCATACTGATGAATGCTACAAAAATAAGAGAACAAATAGAATCGGGTGATCTCTCCAGACCTGCAATTGATTGTGTCAATTTTAAAGATATAGTGAGACTTTCGGGAAATGACCTCATTGATGAAATCAACTCTGCATACGATAAATGCGGCCTGGATGGGACAATAATTGTTGTAAACTCAAATAAACTGGCAAACAAATATAACCAGGGAATAAGAAGCAGAATTTTCTTCAGGGAGGAGGAAATTAGCCCGGGAGATATAATTATGGTAGTGAAAAACAACTATTCTCTTGCTGATGAAGAAGATCCTTACAGGTTTATTGCCAATGGAGATATTGCTGAAGTACTGAGAGTAAGCAAATATGAGGAAAGATATGGATTCAGATTCGCTTTGATGTCGTTAAGATTCCCCGATTACAGCATGGAAGTGGATGCAAAAGTCATGCTCGATGTTCTTCATCTCGATTCTCCTGCTTTACCTGCCGAAAAGAGCAGCGAGCTGTTTAATGCCATTCTCCAGGATTATCATAATATTAAAAACAAGCGAAAGCAATATGAAGCAATCCGCGAAGATCCATATTTTAATGCATTGCAGATTAAATTCGCATATGCTGTAACATGCCACAAAGCTCAGGGAGGCCAGTGGGAGAGGGTCTTCATTGATCAGGGTATGTTTAACAAGACTGAGATAACATTAGATTATCTTCGCTGGCTCTATACTACACTTACAAGAGCCACCGGTAAACTCTATCTGGTAAATTTCAGCGAAGATTTCTTCTTACCCTGCTGAATTTATTTAATTTCAACAAATTGTAAGAGGATGTTTATTCCCCTATGATTTTAACTAGTACCCTTTTGCTCCGTTTACCGTCAAATTCACCATAAAATATCTGTTCCCATGGTCCGAAATCGAGCCTGCCTTTGGTTACTGCCACAACTACCTCGCGACCCATAACCTGTCGTTTAAGGTGAGCATCAGCATTGTCTTCATAACCATTATGCCTATACTGGCTGTATGGCTTTTCTGGAGCCAGTTTTTCAAGCCATACCTCGAAATCATGATGCAGACCACTCTCATCATCGTTGATGAAAACACTTGCCGTAATATGCATTGCATTCACCAGACATAATCCTTCCTTAATTCCGCTTTCGGCAAGACATTTTTCCACTTCCCCCGTAATATTGATAAAAGCCCTGCGGGTAGGGGTGTTAAACCATAATTCCTTTCTATAAGACTTCATATTCTATAAAAGTTTCAAATCAGAAATAATACCATCAATTCTTTCGTTCAGAAGTTTTAGCTTATCATTGAATTCCGTAGCTGAGTCCAGTTTTGTGTTCACTGAGAAATAGAATTTGATTTTTGGCTCTGTTCCTGAAGGCCTCACTGAGATTTTTGAACCGTCGGCAAGGAAAAACTGGAGCACATCTGACCTGATAAGTTTTAGTTTGCTGGTTTTACCAGTCAGTTTGTCGTATGAAACAAGTTTCTCATAATCATCTATTCTGACCACACGGCTGTTGTTAATTTTCTCAGGAGGATTATTTCTGTACATGTGCATCATTGCCTTTATCTCTTCAGCACCTTCCTTGCCTTTCCTCACCAGATTGATTAGTCTTTCAAGATAGAGTCCGTATTTTAAATAAATTTCAATAAGCAATTCATACATTGTCATTCCATGCTCTTTAGCCCATGCTGCTGTTTCGGCGACAAGTGCACATGAACCAACGGCATCTTTGTCGCGGACATAATCACCAGGAAGGTATCCATAACTCTCTTCCCCACCCCCAATATATTTCTTTTTGCCTTCCAGATTTCTGATAAGTTCTGCAAAATATTTAAATCCAGTTAGAACATTGTAGCACTCTACATTAAAAGATTCTGCAATTCTGTCGAGCAGATCACTGGTCACAATTGTTTTGATCACGTATTCATTTCCTCTGAAAAGTCTTTTTTCTTTGTACTGCAAAAGTGTGTAATAGATCAGCAGTGCGGCAGTCTGGTTACCGTTCAGAAGTTCGTATGTTCCGTAGGGTGTCTTTACTGCAATACCAACCCTGTCAGCATCAGGATCTGTTGCCATAACGAGCTCTGCACCTGTTTCCTGCGCCCTGGCAATTGCCATTTTCAAAGCATCTTTCTCTTCAGGGTTGGGTGATTTTACTGTCGGAAAATTACCGTCAGGAATATCCTGTTCCGGTACATGGATAATGTTTCTGAAACCGAACATTTTGAGAGCCTCAGGGACCAGCATAACGCCTGTACCATGTATAGGAGTATAAACTATTCCCATTTCCCGGTGCTTTTCAATGACTTCAGGGTTCAGTCTTATTTTCAGAATCTCATCCAGAAATAATTTGTCTGTTTCTTTGCCGATAATCTTAATTTTTGACCTGTCGGCATCAAAACGTATCTCTTTGACTGATTTTATCTTTCTTACTTCTTCGATAATTCCCTTATCGTGCGGAGGAACCACCTGACCACCATCTTCCCAGTAGGCTTTGTAACCATTATATTCTGGCGGGTTATGTGAAGCCGTTACCACCACGCCACTTTTACAACCATAATACCTTATGGCAAACGACAGTTCCGGGGTAGGCCTCAGCGATTCAAAGAGAAGCACTTCGAACCCGTTTGCTGAGAATATGTTCGCTGCGGTTTCAGCAAAATAACGGCTGTTATTTCTGCAATCATGGGCAACAGCCACTTTGATGAGAGTGTTACCAAAACATTTTTTCAGGTAGTTTGCCAGCCCCTGTGTTGCCATTCCAAGAGTGTAAATGTTCATTCTGTTTGTTCCTGCCCCCATTATGCCACGAAGTCCGCCAGTACCGAATTCAAGATCCTGGTAAAAAGCATCTATAAGCTTTTCTTCATCACCTTCCAGCATCTCCTTTACTTCCTTTCGTGTCTCTTCATTAAATTCCTCGCTAAGCCAACCCTGAGCTTTTTTTCTTATTTCTTCCGGAATAGTCATTTTTACTTAGTTTTTGGTTCTCTATAATCTAAATATAATGTTTTTCTTTTTTCATCTGCTTTATGCATTTTTTTAAACTTTCATCCCATGCCGGTATTGTAAGACCATAATTCTCAGTAATTTTCTTTTTTGACAACACTGAAAAACATGGACGCACAGCTTTTGCAGGAAAATCTTTTGTAGTCACTGGCTTAATAGTGCATTCAATTCCTGATAATCTCAAAATTTCCTGCGCAAATTCAAACCATGTACATGCGCCTTGATTTGAATAATGATAAATTCCTCCGTTGAAAGCTGTTTCTTTCGAATTAATATCTGAAATAATTTTCATTATTGCTTCTGCCAGATCTGCAGCCCATGTTGGAGAACCTTTCTGGTCATTCACCACTTTAAGATGTCCGTCTTCCTTAGCTTTCCTGATGATTGTCTTAACAAAATTATTACCATAAACCGAATAGAGCCATGAAGTTCTTATTACTATTGACCATGAATGCTTGAGTGCATGTTTTTCACCTTCAAGTTTTGATGCTGCATACACTGATAGAGGATTCGGAGGATCTGTTTCCCTGTATGGCTCCTTCGAATTGCCGTCGAAAACATAATCGGTAGAAATATGAATTAACCGGCAGGTTGAATCCTTAATCGCTTCAGTTATGTTTTTTACACCTTCTGAATTAATTTTGAAAGCCAACTCCTTTTCATCTTCTGCTCTGTCAACATAGTTATATGCAGCACAATTAATTATCCATTCGGGTCTTTTTGAAAGAATAAACTCTTTGCTTTTTGCAGCGTCGGTGATGTCTAGCGTGTCTATATCTGTAAAAATAAAGTCATATCCGAAAAACCTGTTTGAAATTTTTCTTAGCTCACTTCCCAGCTGTCCTTTTGAACCCGTTACAAGTATTACCGCCATATTGTTATTGATATTTCAGAAGTTATTGTCAGCATTTCTTAAATAAGGAAGATTTTTATCTTTTTCACTTATTATTGCCTCTTTAATATCTATATTCCAGTCAATTCCAAGAGCAGGGTCGATGGGCAGGATGCCTCTTTCATATGAAGGATTATAGTAATTGTCACATTTATACTGAACAACAGCTGTTTCGCTAAGCACTGAGAAACCATGTGCAAATCCTCTTGGTATGAAAAGCTGTTTTTTGGATTCTGCGTCGAGTTCTATACTGTACCATTTTCCAAAAGTCTTAGATTCTCTTCTCAGATCCAATGCCACATCCAGAATTTTGCCCTCTACCACTCTTATGAGTTTTGCTTGTTCAAATGGTCGTAGCTGGTAATGCAATCCCCTTATTACTCCTTTTACAGATTTTGATTCGTTATCCTGAACTGGATTAAAAACAATTCCTGCTTTACTGAAAACCTCCATATTGAAAGTTTCCATGAAATATCCACGTTGATCGGTAAAAATCTGAGGTTCAATAATTAGTAGCCCTTTAAATTTTGTTTCTGTTATTTTCATGGATGCTTTGTAACATGTTATATTATATCATCATTTGCTATTCGAAGCAGATATTGTCCATACTGGCTGTTCCGGTAAGGTTCAGCTAGTCTGATAAGCTGCTCTTTGGTAATAAAACCTCTTTTATAGGCTATTTCTTCAATGCACGAAGCTTTTAGTCCCTGCCTCTGTTCAAGGGTTGCAATAAAGTTGGAAGCCTGAAGAAGGCTGTCAAAAGTTCCGGTGTCGA
>JBASIK010000118.1:0-3384 GCA_049654745.1 Bacteroidales bacterium | reverse complement strand
GAAAAGGGGAAAGCCTTCCATTAATAATGAACATGTCTTTCCCCTCCGTAAAATTACCATATGATAATTGTTGCCAGATTTTTAAACAATATAACAAAAAACATGGTTTTGGGAAATACCGGCGTTCATCACATATATGGTTGCAGATGCTGCGGATATGTGGGCATGCTGCACCGTCACGGTCATTATTCCAGGTTTGTTATCACACTTTTTCAAGTATTCAGTATGGATATTTATCGATTCAAATGCCCTATTTGTAAAAAGACGTATTCCTGTCTTCCGCATTTTCTGATTCCATATTTCAGGTATTCTTATGACTTCATTCTTTTTTGCCTGTACTATATCATCCAACTTTCAAAACCCATAAATCAATGTGCCTGCTTGTTAAAAGAAATTAACCATGACTGCTATGTTTCAAAACAATCCGTCACTTACTTCAAAAAGAGGTTTTATAGTACTCTTCCAAGAGTTAACTATTTCTTTGCTCGCTTCCCGGCATTCTATTATGATATGGATATCCTGGAAATTATTTGTTGTAAAATAAAAATACCGAATGTTGCAAATGCAAAGTCCAGAAAGTTGCAAGTGGAAATTCCATAGTATTGCAAAATGAAAAAGTCCATTGCAGGCACATTCAATAACCTATATCCTTGTATGTGACTAAAGCATGCAAGGAGGAAAGGAATATGCTAACAATGGACAAGATTAATGATATCAGATACCGTTTCTATGTGAAAGGGGAGAATATTTCCCAAATAGCAAAAGCAGAGGGTTTAGACTGGAAGACAGTACAAAAGTACATCGATAAGAAGGACTTTAACGAACCGGCTCAGAAGCCAAAAGAACAAAAGGTATGCCCCAAATTGGATCCCTACAAATCAACCATTGATGAATGGCTAATTAAAGACAAACAGGCTCCACGCAAACAGAGGCATACCGCAAAGAGAGTGTTTAACCGTTTAAGAGAGGAGTTCTCGGGGTTCAACTGTTCCTATAGGACAGTAGCTTCCTACTATGCTATAAAACATAAAGAGATTTTTAAAAACACCAAACAAGGATTTCTCCCCCTCGTACACCGACCAGGAGAGGCACAGGTTGATTTTGGTACGGCTGATTTTTATGAAAATGGCACACGAGTTACCGGAAAATACCTTGAAGTATCATTCCCATACAGCAACAAGGGCTACCTGCAATTATTCCATGGTGAGAACATGGAATGCCTTCTGGAAGGGCTGGACACGATTTTCAGGCATATTGGTGCTGTTCCCGAAGAGATATGGTTTGACAATACAAAAACGATCGTCACTAAAATAATCCGGGATGGTGGGAGAGAAATTACCGAACGGTTTAGCCGGTTTAAAGAACATTATCGCTTCAATGCTGTGTTTACCAATCCCGATGAAGGGCATGAAAAGGGCAATGTTGAAAACAAAGTCGGTTATCAGAGGCGAAACTTTCTTGTGCCTATACCGCGTTTTCAGTCGCTTACCGAATACAATCGCCATCTCCTTGAGATGTGTGAAGATGATGCCAACAGGGAGCATTACCGACATAATGAAACAATTGAAGAATTATTTCAAGAAGACCTGAAGCATTGCCATCCATTACCGGAAATTGAATTTGACTTGGCCGGCCGACGGAGTATCACCACCAATAACTGGGGCAAGTTTTCTCTGAATAGAGGGATGCATGAATATTCAGCCTCACCGAGGCATGCAAACATGCGGATCCATGTAAGGCTTACATCTTCACTCGTCATTGTCATGGACGAAAACTATCGAGAGATTGTGAGGCATCGCCGCCTTTATGGCGACACAAAACAGCAAAGCATGAACTGGCTGCCATACCTTAGACAGCTCTCCATACGGCCACGTGCTCTTAAGTATTCGGGTGTTTATGATATGATGCCGCCTGAAATGAAGCAGTTCCTTAATGGCTGCTCTAATGCCGAAACAGGGCGAGTTCTTAAGGTCCTGGCGGAACTGACGGATAGGACCGGATTTGACAGTGCACTTACTACTGTCAGTCAAGCACTTGCTTATGGGGCATCTGATTCCGATAGTTTACGGAATCTCTACCGCCGTATTTATTCAGACGTCCCGGAACTCCCGCCGATGTCTCTCAACTCAGAGATACCGGTCGTGGGTCAGATGTCGGCCAACCTTATCTCTTATGATGTCTTCCTTCAGAAAGGTGGTGCTGCAAATGCTTGAAGCTAAAATTATTGACTGCTGTAGAAGACTTAAGCTCAGCAGAAATCTTGCAGAAATGGCACAGAATACGGATGGAGAAACACATCAGGAATACTTATGCAAGTTGTTAGAAGCCGAACTGAAGAACCGGGAAGTCGGGCGTATGGCAAAACTGGTTAAAGGGGCAGGCTTTTATAGCATCAAGACTTTTGATGCCTTCAGATTCGATGAGGTATCGCTTCCTGATGATTTGTCCGTTGAAAGACTTAAATCATTGGATTTCATTAAAGAAAAGAAAAACATCATAATGTACGGTCGTACTGGCACTGGTAAGACTATGCTTTCGATTGCTCTGGGGGTTCTTGCCTGCCAGGCAGGTATTCCCGTTAGGTTTTACCGTACTGCAGCATTGGTCAACCAACTATCGGAGGCACATAAAACGGGAGCATTGGGGGCCCTGCTAAAAAAGTTAGATAAAGCTTCTGTTATTATACTTGATGAATGGGGCTATGTCCCATATGACAGAACCGGTGCTCAGTTACTTTTTGATTATCTTTCGGAAATCCATGAACAGAAACCTGTAATTCTGAACACCAATCTTGAATTCTCCCGGTGGGTCAATGTTCTCTATGATGAGCAGATGACAGCAGCACTCGTAGGGAGACTCACACATCACTGTTATTTGATTCTATTTCCGGGTGAGAACAACAGACTTCGTGAGTCAAGTATTAATGGAGTATATGGCTCAATCGCGGCCCGGAGGGGAAATGAACGCCAATATGCTTAAAGACAAGCTACCAGTATGGCAGATGGTAAAGGGGGTGAAATCTGTGGACAAGCATTATGAAATTTATATCATTGCTAAATAAAGTATCAGTAACCGCTTCATTGTAAAGGAAAAGTCATGAATTGCCTTGGGCAAATTGCCTTAGTGATATCGTGACCAAAGAGATGATATGAACTAAATACCGCTATTGCCTGCAATGCACCAACAATTTAGCAAAATACGGTTTGCAACATTGTGGAAATTCCTGTTGCAATACTATGGAAAAATATTTTGCAACTTTCGGGAAAAAGTACTTGCAAAAAACAGTCATAAATGCTTTTTAAAAGAAAATAGCCAATGTAGGTTTCAGGGGATTCGCCTATCTGTTTAACCTTGTTTTCTTCTTTGATACGCTTTGCCTCAATG
>JBASIK010000117.1:0-2089 GCA_049654745.1 Bacteroidales bacterium | reverse complement strand
GTTCCTGGAATAGTTTTGCCAAACTCTTCTCCTGCAATTTTTTCGTAACCCTGCATTGTAAGTTCAATAAATTTCTGAGTTACACCCGGATAGAGAAGATCAACATACGAGAACCCTCCATACCACTCAGAAGGACCGTAATATGTTTTCCTGAAAAGACAATATTTGCCTGTTTTGCCCATCTCTGTCTGATAAGAGCTGGTGATATCTGTGAACGCTCCATTTTCTTCTTTGAGAATAATAAAGAATTTATCGGCAGTGTCGGGCAATGTTTCAACACGGGTCATTCTGAGACCCTGTCCCTGGTTGTACGATTCGGGCATATTTGCCGGGACATGTCCTCCGGCAAAACCGCTTGGATATGAGTTTTCATCATATATCCACACTTTCATACCGAGTTCCTTTCCCCTGTCAACCGTATATCTGAACAATTCAAACCATTCATCCGAGAGGTATTCTGTAATAAGTCCGGGCCGGGGATGAACAAAGACCTGCTTTATGCCCTGGCGGTAGAATTCGTCCATGAAATTGTCAATCTCTGCTTGCGTTATCTCACCGTTCCAGACAAAGAATGGGGCGGTGGTGTATTCTGCAGGCGGCTCTTTGAAATTAGCAGAAAGAGATTTGAAATCATTTACACCTGTAATCTCTGCTTTTTTTGGTCCGCACGAATAACTCAGAAGCAGAATTAATGAAAATAATCCGGTGAATAAAAAATTATCAGTTAGTTTTTTCTTCATAATTAAAATTTTAGTTCATTATTTTCTTTTTATTTCGAAATCAGTTGAATCCACCCATCCAGCTGATTTTGTATTTAGTTCACCTTTCATGAATCTGTTGTAGAAGTCACGCACTTTTTCATCGGCATAGGTATACCTGTCGAAAATATCACCTTTTCCAAGTATTCTAGGGTCTTCCTGTTCGGTAAGCAGATCGAACATTGTTTCTCTCATCTTCTGCCATGCAGAGCTGTAGCCGGGGTTATTTATCAGGTTGTCAACGCAATCGGGATCTATTCCGATTCTGTACAATTCTTCCGCACCTCTTTGCCCGAACGACAGGTTCCAGTAGTTAATGTCATTTCCTGAACGGCGAAGACTGAGTATCCACGATTTTGTTGGACTTCCGTCACAGTTGAGGTAACCTGTTTCGGGATCCCCTGCAGGCCATCTGCCAGGTTTGAAATTTCTGATATAAAGAAAGTTGTTCTGGATAATAGCTCTAACAGGGTAACCAACATCGTTGGGTCTTCCTACATCATGACGCTCCTTGCCAAGCAGAACATAATTACGTGATTTGTCAATAACTTTATTTTTTCTTGTGAAGAAAATATTTGTCAGACTTTTCCCTTCAATGCGTTGCATTCCGCAGTTGTCGGGATCCAGACCGGCTACTTCAAGAAGTGTTGGTGCGATATCGATAAAACTTATAAGGTCAAATACTATTCTCCCAGGTCTTTTGATACCTTTTTTCCACATTATAGCGAGTGGGATATGGTTTGAATATTCATAAACCTGCCCTTTTGCCCGTGGAAAAGGCATACCGTTGTCACCGGTTACAATAACGATTGTATTATCGAGTTCTCCTCTTTTCTCCAGTATATCGAGCATCTTAACAAGGTGGCTGTCGAAGTATTCTATTTCGAAGGCATAATCAAGAAGATCATTTCGTACAATTTCGTTATCGGGAAGGAATTTGGGCACCCGGGGAATATCTTCAATGCGTTTGCCTCCCTTTGATACTCCTGATCCGTATTCATAGCCCCGGTGGGGTTCCCTGGAGCCATACCAGAAACAGAAGGGCATATTGTCAGGCCTGGAATTAAGAAAATCTTCAAAATTTCCGGCGTAGTCAATGTTTGAGATGCCTTTTGTGGGTGGTACAAGCCGTTTTGCGTCAAAAGCTTTGCCTGTCAGTTCTCTTGGTTTTCCGGTACTGTCGAGTGCCACACCGGGCGCCCATCCTTTGGCAGTATAACCTGTGAAGTATCCGTTTTCGCCCAGTACTTCTATAAATGATTTAAATTTTTCCGGAAAATAAGGTACATGATTTGCTGCTTCTTCCAGCTGCCATGAGTTTCTTCCTGTAA
>JBASIK010000116.1:0-9796 GCA_049654745.1 Bacteroidales bacterium | reverse complement strand
TTCGGGACAAGCTCCCTGACGACCACTTTTTAATTGTCGGGGTGGTCAGACTCGAACTGACGACCACCTGCTCCCAAAGCAGGTACGCTAACCAACTGCGCTACACCCCGCTCCGGCATCCAAATCTTTAACGGAGGATGCCTCTTTTCTGCATAGCATCAGCAACGATGCCATGAACTTCAAAAAGCGATGCAAATTTACTATTCATTTTTAAAATTCCATTTCATTTAAAAGAATTATTTAAAATATTATTGATTTTTCCACGGAAAATCTGATATTTGATTTTAACTTAATTAATACTAGACAAATAACAATAAAAATCTGAAAAATGAATACAAAATTAACTGGAATCGGAAAGCTTATTATCTTACCATTTATTCTAATGGTGGTATTAACAGGTACTTATGGTCAGGCTAAGAAAACTTCAGGAGGAGAAGTAACTTTCGCATATAATTTCCCTGCAGGCGAAGCATTTTCATATGTAGTAAATACTACAGCAAGACAGCAGATGGAGGTCGAAGGTCAGATTATGGATATTCTGGCGCGCAACAATCTTGTTTTTAAGGTGGCTTTGCAGGAAAGGAGGGGTGAAAACCTGGTAATAGGTATTACCATCGATACCCTGAGCGCCTCTGTTGATGCAATGGGAAATACGATAGGAGGAGTTATTTCTGAGGTTGCAGGCAAAACTTTTAATCTGGTTTTGACTCGAGGAGGTAAGATCGTGGACAATTCGGAGGGTGAAAAAATTACTTATTCGATAGATGGGCAGAACACCGGAAATCTCGGTCAGACGCTACGTAATGTTTTTCCCACCCTGCCTGCGAAACCTGTAAAACCTGGTGAGACATGGACATCGAAGGATACTGTTAAAACACAATCGGCTGGTGCTAATGTATTCCAGATTATTGAATCAACTAATACCTACGAGAAGAATGAGAATGTCAACGGAATAATGTGTGCTAAAGTAGTTTCCTCGGTAAAGGGTACCAATCAGACCACCACACAGAATATGGGAATGGATATTTTGATGCATGGCCCGGTGACCGGACAGTCGATAATCTATTTTGCCCTTGACGGAGGCTACCCGGTAAGGGTGGAGGAAGTGTCGAAAATGAATGGAACTATTGAGATTTCGTCACCTCAAAGTATGTCATTCCCGATTGTAATGGAGGTTAATACAACGATACAATTACGATAATCTAAGGATTAGTTACTTTTATAACAATGCCGCTAACCGGGTAATAGCCCTTTGTGCTTATTGCACGGGGAGTGGCAATTTCTATTTTGTCTGTAAAAATCTGGATATAATAGAGCCCTTCCTTTTTAAAGGAAACCGGAAGAGAATAAATATTTCCCTTTCTGTAGCCGGCAAGCTCCCATGCAGGGACCTTAAACGCAACTTCCTTCGAAAAATCTTCATAACTTCCCTTTCTGGGTTTCTGGCCGGGACGGAGAGGCACCGGAAAAGGCTCTCGGTAACAAATCAGAAAATAAAGGTACGACCTCCCTTTTGTGTCAATCACTATAGTTCCTGTTTTTCCTGTTGATAAAGCCGTCGGAACACTTATATATTCAAGGTATCTGTTTATAAATTCCTCGTAATATCTAAAATGGTTTTTTGTGATGTAAAACCCAATTCCAACATAGTTATGAGCTTTATCGATTATGTTGCGCTTATGTCCGTCGTTAGGGGCTCTTTCAGCCATAAAACTTTCATGGCCGTTTTTCATGAGTTTTGCAATCAGTTCAGATGTTACAGTAAATCCTTTTGAATCCCATTCACCATAGGCATTTTCCGTTACGTGGTCGTGGCCTCCAGCAAAAGCATAACGGTGATAAGGCTTTTCACCTTTGAGGTTCCAGTGTGAGACATATTCATTTTCAGCTGCTTCACGGCAAATCTTATTTGCAACTCGTGAGGCAAGAATATCGAGCTCAAGAGGCTGCGCCCTGTGTTTTCTTCTGCTGTTATTAATTATTTCGAGCTGCTGAAGTTTAAGCCTGAGGTCATCATCACTGTCCTTATATTCTGGAAGTCTTTTTTCCTGTTCGTTCAGTCTTCTGTAATATTCAAAATCCTTTACATCCTGTGTTAAAGCAGGCAGATGCAGTCCCATAACGATCACCTGAAGCAGTATGTAACGTAAAATAAATTTCATCAGAAAAATTTCCCGGAATAATTAATTAAAAAATCATTCCTCCTTCAGTATGTTGTAGATTTCTGTTTGTGAGTTTATTTTCTTTTTGTCGTTGGTGACAAATTTGTTGCTCAGCGCAGGATCAAGTATCCTTGCTTTGGTGTTGTCTTTCCACTGAATCTCAAAGACTTTTTTAAGATGTTTTTTTATATTTTCGTCGAACACCGGACATGTAACCTCAATTCGGTGATCGAGATTTCTGGTCATAAGATCTGCCGATGATATGTAAATTTCTTCATCACCACCGTTGCAGAAAATCATGAATCTTGTATGTTCCAGAAATCTGTCGACAATACCTATAGCATGTATGTTTTCACTCAGTCCTTTTACCCCCGCTACAATTGAGAACATACCTCTTATAATCATGCGTATTTCTACTCCAGCCTGGCTTGCCTCGTAAAGCTTGTCAATTATTTCCCTGTCGGTAATATTATTTAGTTTCAGCCATATGTAAGCTTTTTTCCTGGCTTTTGCATTTTTTATTTCGTTTTCGATAAGAAGAATCATTTTGTTGCGCAGGTGAAAAGGTGATAAAACCAGGTGGTAGTAATTTTCTTTTATATAATTGGCATGAAAGAAATTAAATACTTTCTGAACTTCATTGGTTATCTTTTTTTCGCATGTCAGTAGCAGGTGATCGGTATAGATACGTGCAGTGTCTTCGTTGAAATTTCCTGTGCCTATCGCTGCATATTTTCTTGTAACTTTGTCTTTTACTCTTGTGATAAGGCAAAGTTTTGCATGCACTTTGAGTCCGGGTACGCCGTAGATGACCTTAACTCCTTCGTTCATCAGTTTATTTCCCCAGAGTATGTTTGCTTCCTCGTCGAACCGTGCCTGGAGTTCAACGACAGTGGTAACACTTTTACCGTTTCTAACGGCATTCATAAGGGCATTTATCACACTTGAGTTGCGGGCCAGGCGGTATAGAGTTATCTGTATTGATGTTACATAAGGGTCGATAGATGCTTCCCTGAGAAGGTCAATGAAGTGGTCGAAAGGATGGTACGGGAAAAAGAGAATTATGTCTTTTTTCTGTATAGCTGACAGGATGCTTTTACCCGGAGTTATATCTTTGTGCTGTATGGGAACAAGGGGTTCATAATACAACTTTTTACGACCAAGGTTGGGGAAATTCATAAAGTCTTTAAAGTTGTGGTAGCGGTTACCCGGGATGATAACATCATCGGGTCCGAGTTTCAGCTTCTTTGTAATGGTTTTTAGTAATTCTGCCGGCATCTCCCGGTCGTAGATAAACCTTACCGGAGTACCTTTTTTTCTTTGCTGAAGGCTGCGCGACAGTTTATCGATGTAGCTGGCTATGTAATCATCAGCAATTTCGATTTCTGCATCCTTGGTCAGTTTTATGGTAAAAGCATTTATCTCATCAAAATCGAAAACAACGAATACTTCTTTAAGTCCGAACCTGATTACATCGTCTAAAAATATCAGGTATTTTTCATTGTCTCTGTCAGGGAGAACAATGAAACGGGGAAGTACATCTGATGGTATTTCGAGTAACGCGTATTTTCTTTTATTGCTTTTTTTCTTCCGCAACAGAATTGCAAGATAGATTGCATCGTCGGTGAGGTTTGGCAGAGTTGACTCGGGTTCAATCATAAAGGGCATCAGACGGGTTCTTACCTCATTGTGGAAGAATTCAGCAACGAAATCCGACTGGGCTCTATCGAGTTGCTGTTCGTTGATTATGTGGATTTTGTTTTTTGCGAGTTCTTTTATTATATCGGAATATATTTTTTCGAAAACCTGATTCTGCGACAGAACTATCTTATGGATTTTTTTAAGAGTCTTTCTGGGGTCGTATCCGAGAATTTCTTTGGCGTTATTGTAATAAGTAAGTCTTTTCAGGGTAGCAACTCTTACCCTGAAATATTCGTCGAGGTTATTGGAATAGATGCCGAGAAACTTAAGACGTTCGAGTAAAGGAACTTCTTTGTTTTCAGCCTCCTGAAGTACTCTCTCGTTGAAGGAGAGCCAGCTTATTTCCTTTGGTATGAAATCTTTGGCCATGACTGGTTAAGGTCGCAGTATTAATTCGGGAACACCTGAGCCGGCTTTAATTTCATCCCATTCCTTAATGTTGAAGGAGAGGCAGACAATTCCACTCTTGGGGATTTCCCCGACACTATTTCCGCTCAGGTAGTTGGCAATGTTGGTAAAAGAGGGGTCGTGACCGAAAAAAACTACTGAGTCGCTGTTTTTTGCGGCAGAATCAAGTACCGTCAGCAGTGACTTTTCGTTGAACCTGTAATAAATTTCACTCTTAATAATTATCTCTTCGGGTTTCATGTCGTATTCCATGGCGAAGATGAGGGCAGTTTCGAGGGCCCTGAAAGCCGGACTGGTGATAAGGGTGCCCGGATTACTTATTTTCTCTTTCAGCTTGACAGCCATCTGGTGTGAAAGATTCTTCCCTTTTGTTGTGAGAGACCTTTCAAAGTCGGAGAGTCCAGTTTCCTGATTCTCTGCCTTTCCGTGCCGCATGAAGATTATCCTTTTCATTTTTATGAGGTTAGTTTTAGCTTGTTTGATACAGTTTTTAAATACCAAAACATGTTCCCATTTCTTTTGCTCTAACAAGCAGAGTATTATTTCGTTCAACCAGCCTTGTTTTTCCAGCCACTTCTGCGAGAGGTACTGAAGTTATGTCGCCGTTTTTCTGAGAAACCATCTTGCCGTAGTCTCTGTCAGCAATCATATTGGCAGCGGTAGCCCCAAACTTTGACGCCAATATTCTGTCCATGGGTGAAGGTGTACCACCCCTCTGTATATATCCGAGTACGGTAACCCTCGTGTCGAGGCCTGTAATCTGGTTGATTCTTTTGGCCATATAGTTCCCTGCCGATTTTTCCTTTGATGGAATTTTTATTCCTTCAGCTACAACAACAATTGAATAGGGTTTGTTTTCGCGTGACCTTTTCAGCAAATAATCTTTAATAATGTTTTCGTTATATTGTATTTCAGGGATGAGGATGACATCGCCGCCGCCAGCCACTCCTGAATAGAGTGCGAGCCATCCTGCATTGTGCCCCATAAGTTCTATCACCATTATCCTTTTATGCGAATTGGCCGTAGAATGAAGCCTGTCAATAGCTTCGGTAGCTATATTAACTGCTGAGTCGAAACCAAAAGTGATGTCGGTGCCCCATACGTCGTTGTCGATGGTCTTGGGTATGCCTATCACATTCAATCCTTCTTGCGAGAGTAAATGTGCCGTTCTCTGGGTGCCGTTACCACCTATACACACAAGGCAGTCGAGACCCAGCTGCTCGTAATGTTCAACCATCAGAGCTGGTTTGCTGATATCTTTTTTACCCTTGCTGTTTTTGAATGGCTTCTCCCTCGAAGTCCCAAGAATAGTTCCGCCGAGTGTGAGGATTCCGGATAGGCTGCTTTCGGTCAGAGTTATGTATTCCTTGTTGATAAGCCCGAGGAAGCCATCGCACAGGCCAATAACTTCCATCCCGTATTTAACAATAGCTGTTTTGCCCACACCCCTGATGGCTGCATTTATTCCAGGACAATCGCCTCCTGCAGTGAGTATGCCTATTTTCTGAGGTCTCTTCTTCTTGCTCATTTCAGTTTCAAATTCTGTTAATTAATGCTTAAGTTTATTTTCTTTAGCAAAATTTGCCGGATTCTTTTGTAAAAGTCAGGTTTATTATGGTACCGTTTAATTCTCTGCCAATAACTTATTAAATCCAAATATACAAAAGAGAGCGGCAATAACAACTAAGAAATTTACATGACTTAAAATTAAATTTGAAAATGAAAATAAGCGGTGATAAAATTCATGTTTAAAATGCACCCTGTGTTATGGTGAGACTATTCTGTCATTAAATTTCATTGTGTGATAGCTAACCCTTTTGTATTTCATCGTGTGACAAATGACCCCCTTTTGTATTTCTAATGTAATAACATACCCTCTTTGTATTTCCAATATAATAACAGACCCCCCTTTGTATTTCCCCCCACGGGAGGGAAAGTTAAGACAAAATCCTATGTATCAATTCTTTGAGTTTTTCCCTCCTGGGGGTCCGAATCGTCCTGAAAAAGCATGTACTCACCCCCCAACCCCCTCTCTACTTAGTAAAGATGGAGGCTTGTATTTCCTGGTATTCTGTCAACCTGTTTCAGGACAAGATAGTCGTAACTATATATAAACGGGGAAGGTGGCCATAGGATATAAAGAAACGGGAAAATATATATATATCATTTCTCTGTCAACTTTTTTCAGGACGATATGCAGGCACTCTATTTAAAGGTTATGATTTTAAAAGATTTCACTATATTTACATATATGATACCTGATGAGATAAAAATAAAACCGGTAAAGCCTGTTCTGTCGGGATACATTTCGGAGGCATTGCGGTTACTTAAGAATGAAACCTTTCCGGATGAGGATTCTGTTCATGACATCAGGGTATTGATGAAGAAGGCAAGAGCCACTGTGAAACTTGTTGCTCATCAGATAGATAGTGAATTCTTTGAAAGAGAATATATGACTTTCAGGGAAGCCGGACGGTTGCTTGCAGAATGGAGGGAGACATCAGTTCACAGAAAGACTCTTAAGTCAATCAGGAAATCACATGAAGATCTTTTTAGCAGGCTTTCAGGGTATCCTTTTCTTGGAAGTATTATGGCGACACCTCTGGAGTTTTCATCACCTGGTAAGGCTGAATCTGATAGAATTGAAAAAATTGAGGAGATTTTAAGGAAGTCTCTTTACAGGGTGCGCTTTCAAAGTTTCAGTAAACAGGATTTCAGACTGATGTTTCAGGCACTTGAATCAACCTATAACGAGGTTGCAGGGATATATCTGGAATGCCGCAGGAAGCCGCGGCCTGGTAAAATCCACTCTTTAAGAAAGAGGGCCAAGGATTTATTATACCAGCTCTGGTTTTTCAGACCTTTGAATCCGCCAGTTATAAAAAGAATTGAAAAACGACTTGACACTCTTACACGTGACATTGGCAAATACAATGATCTGGAGCAATTATTGAAGGTTATCGGATATGAACCAGGCAACCCTGAGAACCCTCCCGATATAAATGAGCTTCTGATTATTATCAGGGATAAACAACACAACTACCTTTCAGACGTATGGTCTGAAGCTTACAGGTTATTCTGTCCCGGACAAAAACTGGTAAACCTTCTTGGTTTCAGGCTGCTGTCAGTTGATATGCCCTCAGTAGTGAAGATCAGGTAAATATAATATGTGAACCTTCACCGCCAGCAAGTTCGTAGAACTCTCCCACAGTGAGTATTCCTGACACGTATTCGCAAAGATCTTCTTTTTTAAACTTGAACATATCCATTGCAAGTTTGCAGGCGTATATCTTACCTCCTCCAGCAGTGATAAGTTCCATAAACTCGCTTACCGGGGGAATATCGAGTTTTTCCATTTCCTTTTTCATCATCCATGACGTGAATGCTTCCATTCCGGGTATCACACCAAGAAGTGTCGGCATTCTCATGCCACCAGGTAATCGGAGGGCAGGATTGCCAACTACAGCTGTGTGAAGTTTATCCATCCTGCTTTTAACAATGGCATCGAGGCCGAAGAATGTGAAAAAAATGTTAGTTTCGATACCTTCCATTACTGCACCGTTACCAAGAACAAGTGTTGCATAAACATCCTCAATTGCACCTTTTGCGCAGATGATGTTTACTTTCTTTATTTTATCCTTATCATTTGCCATGATATTGAATTTTAATAATTAAACACAACTGGCAGGTTTGGGAATTCCTGCGATTTTAGTAGCCTTTTTCAGTGGTGCTCCTGGAAAAAGTTGGTAGAATGTTTTTACATCAATAATACCCGATTTATTAATGCTTCTAATCGATAACGCTTCACCACTTTCGTATCTTTTTCTAAGCCATTCAATAACCTGATAATGCTGCTCCGTAAGTTCAATACCTTCTTCTTTAGCTATTTCAGCAGCAATTTCTCTTGTCCATTGTGAAGGATTGGTAAAATATCCTTCCTCGTTTACGTCAACTGTTATACCAGCATATACTTTTTGTGCCATAACTTTTTTTTAATGTTAATTAAATATTAATTTATTTCAGTTTCAGTTTTATTCAGTTTTTCAAGAAATGCCATGAGAAAACCTATGCTCTTTTTAACTTCCGGTCTGTTAAGCCTGAAGAGAAGCTTCCACACAGAAATCTCCTGTATGTTATTTAAATCCAATTCTTTAAGAGCGACTGACATGGCATGTGCCTTCTTGAGGGTCTGTTTACTGGTTAAATTTATTATAATGTCTGACAGTATAACAATGTTTTCCGATATTTTGTTTATTTCTTCCCTTGAATAACGGCTGATAATTTTGTCGGCCGACACTGCAAGCTGGTTAATAAGGTCGAAATAACCTTTTTGCTCTATCTCATTAAATTTTCTGATACCATCGAGTCCAATCTGTCTTAAAATTGGTTCGACATCAAGAAGGAGGTCGTTGATGCTTTCTACCATATCAATCATTCTACCCAGGTTGGCCAGGTTTCTTATTGATTTGATTATAAGGCATCTTAATGCGTCACTATCCAGTTCTACGCCTGCATTATCAAGATCATTTACAAGGTACTTAAAAGCTTCTTTGCTAATGAGTGAAATGTCATCAGCAAGGTCATTCAGTGCCTCCTGGTTTTGTTTGCGAACAGAAGCATCCTCAAGGAGAAGATCCAGTTTCCTGTTAATCTCATCTATCTGTTTCTGTAATTCTTCGTTGGCCATTCCCATAATGTTTTAATCGGTTTTTTTACCAGCCATGGTCATATTTGTATCAATAGGCATCTCTTTGCCTTTCAGTAATATATGCCAGTACATCCATCTGAAGATGAGTTTGCCATAGTGGTTTATCCTGCTTTCTTTCAGCAGACTGAATGGGCCAATACCCGGGAAAGGGAAGAAGCCCGGAAGAGGTTCGGTGTCGTAGTTGAAATCTATAAGAGCTGCCTTCCCATATCCTGTTTCAATATAACAGTTGGAATGGCCGTCATATTTTGCAGTAAAAGGCCTTCCTTCAATATAACATATGAGGTTTTCGAGGAGTATCTCCGACTGGAAATGAGCTACTGACCCGGCTTTAGAGGTTGGCAGATTACTCGCATCGCCGATAACAAATATATTTTCAAAATCTACCGATTGCAGGGTATACTTATCAGCTCTGACAAATCCAAATTCGTCAACAAGTCCGGAACTATTAAGGCAAGGATCTCCGATATGGAGCGGAATGGATACCAGGCAGTCGAAATGAACTTCCCTGCCAGAAAAATCTGTAATCACCTTACGTTTATTGTCAACCTCACTCAGTACAAAATCGTTAACCATCTGTATATTTTTTTCCTCAAGCATATTCCCGAGGAGCTTTGAAGACCTTGGCTTGGTGAATGCACCCGAAAGAGGCGTTACATAAATAATATTTACCTTGTTTCTCATTCCCCTTTCAGTAAAGAATGCATCAGCATAAAATGCAAACTCGAGAGGTGCAACCGGGCATTTTATCGGACTGTCGGCAATGTCAATAACAAGGTCTCCTCCTTCCCAGGTCTTAAAAAAGGTAGCTAACGCC
>JBASIK010000115.1:0-9681 GCA_049654745.1 Bacteroidales bacterium | reverse complement strand
AGGAGTCTTACAGAACACCTCTCCTGATTTCATGGCCAGGAGTAACAAAACCAGGTTCTGTTAATAAAAATATTGTCTCAAATCTCGATTTTGCAGAAACCTTCCTTGATGCTGCAGGCGTTAAAATACCCTCCGATATGCAGGGTGAGAGCCTGGTACCTCTTCTTAAAGGTAATAAAGTGCCGGGATGGAGAAAGGAACACTATTACCATTATTACGAATATCCTGCTGTACATAGTGTAAAACGGCACTACGGAATAAGCACCGAAAGGTATAAACTGATACATTTTTATTATGACATCGACGAATGGGAACTCTTTGATTTGCAGTCCGATCCGATGGAGATGAAAAATGTTTACAACGATCCGGCTTACGACAGAGTGAAGAAACAGCTTCACAAACGTCTAACGAAAATCATGAAGAAATATGGCGACAGTGATGAACTGGCACGGTCATTCCTGCCGTCAAAATAAGAGAAGTTTTGAGGCTCAGTTAATATAAGTTCCCGGAACACACACTTTCAGATTTTCGAAATGACAGGCATTAACAAATGGCTTTTCATTTGTTAATGCTTTCTTCACATTTACTGGTTGCAGCTGTTCCCTGCAACAGAAAGGACAGGGCTCCTGTATTCCATAAGCCATCTTCCGGCTTTCCATTGCTTCATAGACCGAATTGAACGATCCGAGCAATATCCTTACTTCAGGGAGAAACGGACAACCCTCCTTGTGAATATATAACCGCCCTGTTATAAGTGGCTTTTTTCCGGCAAAATATCTGTCAGGCATAATTATTTAGTTTTAGTTTGACGTTTGAACGACAGTAGTTCCAATTTGAATTCTTTTTTCCGTTTAATATGATTTGGCACCGAATTGTTACTTTTTTCATGATATTATCTATCTGTTAAAATTGCCCTTTTCTCCGTTGGTTGAGCAAAAGAAACTGTAAAAGAATTTCACAATAATTTTTAATCACCCTTTTCTGTCAGAAAAACCATTCGGATCTTCCTCAGCCTTTGAGGGGAGAAATATCATTTATGTACAAGCTGGATTAACCTAACCGGAACAATAATTCTTACTCACTGATAATCAATATATTATTAAAATTTATGAAAAAAATTCAAAATTTCAGGTAACAATTTTGACCCAATCGCAATTAAACGGTGTCTTTAACCTTAAAAACAGAAGTCATGAAAACAAAAAACAAAAAACTAACCAGCGAAATGCCGGTTTTCAAACCGGAAGAGATACTGAGCATTAATGAGATGAGGTTCGTCTATGGTGGTAATGAGGATGGAGATGGGGGAGGTGATATAATAATAATCCCACCACCACCAGGTAAAGGCGAAAGTTAATATTGAACTGGAATAAATAATGATACAAAAGCACTCTTAAGAAGGAGTGCTTTTGTATTTTAAGTAACTTTACATAGTCAATATTTTAATTTTAATGTAGTTAATGGTAAAATTTTTTTTAAAGAAAATTACCTTCTTATTAGTATTATTATTCATAATCGTACATCCAATTTATTCTCAAAAGCAAGAAGCATATAATTTTTTTTTAAAATTTCAAGGTTTGTTTACCAATGGCAATTTTCTTGAGGCTGAACAATGCATGGAAAATGTTATTTATTCTCAAGAAAAATTAACATCTGAATACCTGGCCGCTGCATATAATAATATCGGACTAATTAAGAAAAATCTTGGTTTATATAAAGAAGCCATATATTACTATAATATTGCTGAAACAATAACTATCAAAAAAAATTCTTACTCTTTAATCTTAGCAGATATATATATAAATAAATCAAGGATTTACACTTTTCATAAGTCATATAACACAGCAATTGAATATCTCGAAAAAGCTTTACGTATTTATAATGAAAATGGCACAAACGATAAAAATATTTTATACAAACTATCCACTGCATATCTTAATCTTGGCATTGTATACTATGAACTAAATGATTTTCAGAAAGCCTTTGAATCATTAAATAAAAGCCTGAATCTCAGGGAAAAATATGTTCTACCGGATGCCGGGTTGACTTACCTCAACCTTGCCAAAACCTATTTTCGGCTTGGTGAATACAACAAAGCCGAATCGTACTTCCTGAAAAGCATTGAAAGATTTGAAAAAGAATATGGTGCTGGCTATTATAGAACTGCCGAGGTATATTTTGAGTATGCTCAGTTTCTGCAGTCAACTGACAGAAAATCTGAAGCTTTCAAGGCCCATGAGAAAGCCCTCTCAATATGCCTTAAAAACTATGGACCCAAACACCCTCTTACATCACTGGCCTATAAAAACACCGGCGACTTTTTTTTCAAAAGCCATGCTTACGATACCGCTCTTATTTACTATCAGAAGGCACTGATCGCCATATCGCGAAATTTTGAAGACACAGATATACTTTCCAATCCGCTTCCCGATTCATCTATTTTTGATATCCGCCTTCTCGAAGTCCTGAAAAGCAAAACAACCGCATTTGTACAACTTGCTGAAAAAGCGAATGAAATAACTGATAAAACCCGATGGCTCCAGGCTGCCCTTGGGACTGCCGAACTATCCGTAATACTTGTTGAGCAAATCAGAAATGGTTATCCTGACGAAGAGAGCAAGGCTTATCTTGGTGAAAATGAAAAAGAGACCTACGTGAGTGCAGTACATATTGCTTATAGTCTCATGAATATTAAAAGAGATCTGGTGCCTCCTGAAAAAGTATATGAATTTGCCAGTAAATGCAAAGCTGCCATACTAAGAAGCGAGATTGCAGGACGAGACTATCTAATTACTCTTGGTCTCCCTGATTCTATCAGCCAGAGAAAAAAACAGATTGCATCAGGCATAGCAGGATATAACCACCTCATAATTGAAGAATCACAAAAATTGGCACCCGACAGTTCAAAAATCAGATTCTGGAAAGATGCACTGTTTGAAATGAGAAGAGAGAATGAACAGATAGAAGCAACAATAAATGCTTTATTCCCTTCATACCGCAATTTGCTTGAAAAAACCGAGACGCTACCACTGAAAGAATTACAAAAAAATCTTGAAAGGAATGAAACAGTTCTCGATTATCTTATATCTTCTCCTCGTTCTGAAGGTAAACGAATTATTTACGTATTTGTTATAACCAGAAACAACCTGCATTGCTTCGAAACAGATGTTGATTCCTCATTCACCATGAATGCCCGCACAGTGCTCAATTGCATTAATTCAATGGCTTTTACAGGAAAAAATGGCATATCATTCAATAAATGTACTGAAGTTCTCAATTACATGTATAACAGGCTAATTATGCCTTATGAGAAACTTTTCAGAGGCAAAAGGCTGATAATTATACCTGATGAAGAGATTTCATGGCTCCCTTTTGAAGCCTTCCTTCGTAAAATACCTGAGCCGGGTTTCGGAAGCTATGAAGGTCTCGATTACCTTATTAATAACTATGCATTTACATACAGCTATTCTTCAAGCCTTTTAAGGGGAAAGAATGTCAGGTTTGACCGGAGGGCAGGAGTATATGCATTCTTTCCCGGTTATGAGCAGGACAATCTCATTAATAATCAAGGATTAATGCCACTTGAAGAAGCTGAAAAGGAAATTGAAAATATATTCAGGTGGTTTTCAGGTAAGAAATTTACCTCTGGAATGGCGCGAAAAGAAGTGTTCATGCAGTCATTAAATAAATCAGCCGTATTTCATCTTGCAATGCATTCACAAATAGATACATCCGATTCAAGGTTTTCCTGCCTTGTCTTTGACTCTTCTTCGGATAGCACCGGGATAAACAGGTTATATAATTATGAGATTAGCCTGAGTAGTATGAACTCGCCTATGGTGGTCTTAAGTGCATGTAATTCCGGTACCGGCTCCCTGCACCGGAGCGAGGGAGTGATAAGCCTTGCCCGCAGTTTTCTCCTTGCCGGTGCATCTTCTGTTGTAAGAACAAAATGGGATATTAATGATGAAACAAGCGCTAAAATAATGTCATCGTTTTATAAGTATCTTTCAAAGGGCAAAACAAAAGACAAGGCACTCAGGCAAGCCAAACTTGATTACCTGGCAACCATGCCACCGGTATATTCCAATCCCTATTACTGGGGAGCATACGAACTTCTGGGAGACAACAGTTCTCTTGCAACAAATAAACGAATCTACCTGCTGGTAACAGGTAGCATAATTATATTATGTATTCCGGTTTTTGTTATTTACCTGAGGCGACGTACGATTTTTCGGGCTTTATCCCGATAAAACCCCTGTGATTCAGACAATGGTGTGAAATATTTCAAAGCTTTTTCTTTTTCTCCAAGTTTAAGATAAACCAGTCCCAGATACCAGCAGGCATCCTTCCCGTATTCTGTCTCGCTGCCAGTGATATTTTCAAGTAAATTAACAGCAGAAGAATAATTACCAAGTGCAATCTGTGTAATGCCCTGGTAAAATTTTACTGCAAATGAACTACTATCGGTTTTCATTGCTTCGGAAAACGATAGCGCTGCACCGTAATAGTCTCCTTTCCTGTACTTTACTATGCCTTCGCTGAAATTATCCCTGATAGTTGCAGCACCACCCCTTGTGACACCTGTAACTGCAGGCAATGGCTGGTACATTTCAGAGTATATTTTTTCAGTACGAACAGGTGCCGTGAATATTCTTAATACAATAAACATACCAATTGCCGCTGCTGCAGGAATAGCAACATATCTTAATATTTTAACTACCGGTTTTTTACTTCTGTTATTATATTTAACTTCTGGTTCACTTATTTCATTATTCAACGAACCTGTTACAAAATTCTCTATTTCTCTAATCTTATCCGTTTCTGTTCTACCTGCAGCTTTTCTTCTGTTCCAGTCATTGACCCATTCTTCCGCAGTTTCAAAAATACCTTTCTTTTCAGCCTCAGCTTTAATTTCACTTATTTCCTGGATTATTCTTTTTTCTTCTTCTGCTTTTTCAAAAGATTCCCTTATAAATTTCTCATTGTCACGGCTCCATACAGGCTTCTCCTTATATTCACGAATCATCTCAACCGCCAGAGAACTCGCTACTAAATAATCCGGGTCATTTCTCACTTCTTCGATATCCGACATTGCAGTCAGATATTCACCTGTCAGCCTTAAAAGTGCCTGATCATGAGAACTGAGAACAGAATCTTCGTCAAACCATGACTGTCCGTTATTGCCGGATTTTGCCAGGTTATCATTTATTCTGTTGTGTTCTGTTCTCAGTCTCATATTCATTTTTTGTCTTTAACCTTAATCAGAAGTCAATGTTTGAATATTTAAACAACAGGAGTACCTGTTAGTTTTTCAAGCTTCATTATTTTTCTGTAATCAGGGTGCTGTTTCACTTTCTTTGTCAGTTCGGCCTGTGCTTCACTTTTCTTTTTCTTTACATATCCATATGTATAACCCAGAATTTCTGCTATTTCGGCAGGTGATTTTTCCTGCCAGTACAATTTAAGTATCTCTTTGCTCAATTCATCGAGCGAGTCAAACGATTCCCTGAATATCCTCTGGTATAGTTCATCGTCTATCTTTTCCCCGGGATCTTTCTCTGATTCTTCCTCAGTTTTCCTGTGGAAAAAGTTTTCGGCTGATTTTCTTTTTGCCAGAACCATTTTCCAGAGGTTTTCACAGACACAATAGAAAAGTGTTTTGAACTTGCAGGTCAGAACAAAGTTTCTGTCGTCAATTTTCTCAAGCATTATCATCAGGCCTTCCTGGAAAATGTCGCGCGCATCTTCATTTGTGCCACCAAATTGTACAACCATAAGCCTTATCATAGGCAGGTACCTGTCCATCAGGTAACTGACAACATAACCCTGCCGGTTGCGCAGACACTCAATTATTTCGCTGTCAGAATATTCTTTCACCTGTTAAAACTCTTTATTCGCACACCCGTAATTCACTGACAAATTTATAAATAAATAAAAAGTTACCAACAGATATAAAAATTTTTTTAAAAAACAGGTAACAATTTTGGGTCAATCGCAATTAAACGGTGAAAACTGAAAAAGACTATAAGGTATATTGATAAATCAGATGATACTTTATTATGCTTTCTTCTTCGAAAAGGGAAGAAGTAATATTTTATTTTGTTGATATGAATTCATTTGGATGGCAGAAGGTTTACGAATACTCTAAAGGAGGTGGAGGATGCAGGAATGATATTATTCCTGATAACGAAATTCATACACTTTTCAGGCTAATTGAAAATGCAGGAGGGGTTCCTTACAGGATAATACTGGAAAATGATGTTGCCGGGTCTGAAAATTGCTTAATTATGGTCGGAAATGGAATCAGGGAACTGCTGGGCATTTCACCGGAAAATTTCAATGAAGGGACTTACAGAAGTATCGTTGAAAAAATGGTTTCCCTCGACAATAATATTCCCGTAGAAATAATTGAAGCCAGAAACGAACTGTTTTCGGGCAAAATAGAAAATTTCAGGGTTGAATTGCAGGTAAAAATGCCTGGAGGCGGGAAAAAAAGAATTTTTGAATTTGCAACACCAGTCTTTGATTCAGAAACAGGCAAAGTAAAAGAGATATGCGGGATATTTTTTGATCCTGAGAAGAGGAATTCATACTATGTTGATTTAACAAAAAAAATTGATAATCAGAAATTTGAAAACTTCAAAAAAACTTTCCTGAGAAATATATCTCACGAAATAAGGACTCCGTTAAATGCAATAATTGGATTTAGCTCCATTTTATGTGAACCCGAGTGCTCTCCAGAAAAGAGGGAAGAATATGCAGGAATTATATTAAAGAGTGCCGATACTCTGCTTGAAACAGTTAATGATATCATAGAAGCATCACAGATTGAATCAGGAACCGTGAAAATAAAAAAGGAGCCTGCTAATCTGAATTCAATTATCAGAAGTGTTTATGACAGACTGAAGAAAAAAGCTGGTGATAAGGGTATAAATATTTCATATAGAGTTCCTCTGGATGATGAAGATGTGAATATAATGACAGACCAGGAAAAGGTAAAGCGGGTTCTTCAGAATATGGGTGATAATGCAGTGAAGTTTACAGATGGAGGAGAAGTGGAAATTGGCTATGTAATATCGGGTGGCATGGTAGAATTCTATGTATACGACACGGGCAAAGGTATTTCAGAAGAGTATAACAATTATATTTTCACCAGTTTCTTTCAGGCCGACAATGGGCCGTCGCGCCTGCATGGAGGTACTGGTCTTGGTCTCTACATCTCAAAAGGTTATGTTGAACTTCTTGGGGGTAAGATCTGGTTCTTTTCTGAACCTGGTGAGGGAACTACGTTTTTCTTCAGCATTCCTTTTGAAAGAGTTAAAAAGAAATAGTTAAAGAAAATATAATCCGGCAAAAGGGCAGTTTCTTACAAGGGTGTTTCGTCAAACTCTATGTCTGCAGGGCCGATAGTCCCCTGTTCCTTTTTTAAAATTTGAAAGTTAAATGCTCTTAACATAACTCATCCCATACTAAAAGAGGTGATCCATAATTAAAATTTTCACTCTGTTACCTTATTTCTTAAATACTTTGATTAATGGTATAATCTTTGTAATAATTAGGCGTTATTTTTAATCTGGCTTTTTATGCATTAAACTCTTATTCATGAGAAAGAATTATTCATTTGTGCTATTATTCATTATATTGTTCATAACTACCTGTAGAAAAGATAACTATAATTTTGGTTATTCATCATCGGTTAGCTTCAAAATTACACGCCATCTGCTTGAGGGTAGGAAAATCAACTGTCTGGCAACTTCTAACGACGGAACTCTTTTCGCTGGTTCTGAAAATGATCTTTTTATTATCAGGGGAAATAACCAGGAAAAATTTGACCTCGGAAGCCCAGTAATGGATATAGCAGTGGATAAGAGTTCAGTGTTGTGGATTGGCACTGTAGGAAAAGGTTTATGCAGATTCGAAAACAGGAAATTTACCTGGTACAACAAAGAAAATTCCGGATTCCCTGGTGACTATATTGCTGAGGTTGAAATTGACAAGAATGGTAATATCTGGTTCTCCAGTTGTGCACATATGCTTGGAGGCCTTGGCATTTTTAACGGAAATAAGTTTGAATTCCTTACCCCCGAAAACTCTCCCCTGAACTAGAATGTTATCTCAGATATGGTTGCCGGAGAAGATGGAGCTGTATATATTGCAACTTCAGGAAAGGTTGGCAAATCAAACATATACAGAATTTACAACAAGGAATGGGATTGTCTCGGCGATGAAAACGGTACATTTTACTGGATTTTCTCATTTACAGTAAGTCCGGCAGGTATAATATATGTTATTGAAGATTTTTCACTATCCTCGGCTTTTGAAACAAATAAAGTATATTCCTTTGAAAATGGTAACTGGCAGTTACTGAACAAGAACGAAAATCCTCCCCTTATTCATTTCTCGACACGTGTAACAGCCGATAAAAGGAATTTCTGCTGGCTGGCTTCTTATGACAACAATAAACATGAAGCCGTGATCTATGTATATAACGGAAAATCATGGCTTAAATCACCCGATAACAGCTTTCCTGATGATATATTAACAACTATCGAAACCGACAAGGAAAATAATATTTATATTGGCACATATAAAAATGGTATATTTATATTAAATCAATGATTATGAAAAAGTTAAGATTCTTTCTTCTGACCATGTTAATTTCAGGGACTTGCTTTGTTTCCGGACAATTGGCAGTTGGTTACAATACTGATGGAAATACTTTATTATTGTCGACAAACCCTTTGAAAACACTTTGGGGTGAGTTCAGAATCAATACAAAAGCATATAACCAGGCATCCTGGACATACAGCGACAGGGGCATTACTCAGCTGTATCTTTCAGCCAGAGTATTCAATGCCCAGAATGTTATATTCTATGCTGGAGGCGGACTGGGGGCAAATCTCCTGTCGGAAGACAAGGATAAATGGCTGAGTATAAATATACCCGCTGGTATAAGAATTCAACCTTTCACAAAATACCCTGGACTTCTTATAACTGGTGAATACAATCCAATGTTTGTTGTGGAAGAAGATGTGCCGATAATTCACTCGGTATCAGCCGGTTTAAGAATACTTCTGATAAAAGGTGAATAATACTGATACGTTCTTCTCACAGTAAACCTTTTCCACAACAGTTTTTATACTTCTTTCCGCTTCCGCACGGGCAGGGATCATTTCTTTCAGGAATGACAGGCTTTACAACCCTGCTTTCCCGGTTCTTTATCCATTGCATTACATTTGCAGGTGCCCTTTTGTTTTGCAGTTCTTTTGCCATGAAATCCATGTAGGGCGTAACATGACGATAAAACATCTTATATCCCTCACACAGATAGTTTAATCCATACTCCCCGTCTTCAGTTATGGCTATCCTGTGTTTCGGACACTCCCCATGGCATGCAAAAAGAACATCACATTGCATACACTGGCGGGGGAGATTATTACGTTTCTTCATCCCGAAATCAAATTGCTCCTGCGACCTGGCAATCTCAATCAATGGCTTCTCAAGTATGTTACCAAGAAAATTCTCAGGATATACATAATGGTCGCATGAATAAACATCTCCGTTATGCTCCATCACCAGCGCATCACCGCATGTTCCAGCAAATACGCACACCCCGGGCATTTCACCCACCCAGTTTGCCAGGGTGGCATCAAAAATCTGTACATAATACCTTGCAACGTC
>JBASIK010000114.1:0-4391 GCA_049654745.1 Bacteroidales bacterium | reverse complement strand
GCCCTATAACCTGTAAGATAAAGTTCTCCTGTAGCTCTCCATTTGAATTTTTCACCTATATCATTGAAAAGACTACCCTTCAAAAGATTATTATGGTGTGCCCAGTGAACAGTATCGGAAGGTGGGTTTTCGGCAGAAGGAACAATCTGGCTGTACCTGAAAAGTTCATTACTTATTCCAACTCCTCCTCCAAGTCTGAATTTCCTTCCAGGATCAGTGGAAAAATCAAACCTTAAGGTATTCTTTATGCTGCGTTCCGACAGCGAATCAAATGTTACCGTACGGCTTATATAAATGTGTGAAGTATCATAAAACCCTGAAAGAGGATAAGAATCAGAATATGATCTTCTGGTTCTTTCCCAAATAAATATGTGTGAAATAGTTCCGTTAAGTCCTCTGATTCCTTCACGTGGAGTAGAAATAGAATCCCTTTTCTGTGGTTTCCCGTTTAACGACAGCCGCTGAACAAGAAGAATGTTGCTGTTTTTCAGCACACTTCTGGCCTTATTCAGGGCACCCAGTCGTACTTCAACATCTCGCGTTTTAAATGTTTTAAGCTGTTCCTCATCGGTTATACCGCCATTCTCAAATGTAGTCAAACTGTTAATGCCCGACGAAAAATATAGTTTATACTTTTCACCTCTATACGACGAAAAAAACGTGAATGACTTGTCATCAGTTCTCTGGTAACTGTATTGTCCAAGGCTGTAAATGATATCGTAAATAAGTCCGAAGTTAAGGTATCTGTTTACATTCTGAGAGTGTCTTATGCGGAATGTCTGGTCAGCCATCTCCCTTGGTCCTGCGTATGTAAACACCATTTCGGTAAAAGGAACACGGGTGTTCATAAAGACAGGATTGTACGGAAGGTACATGAAAGGGTAATAGTACCTGTAAAGGAACATATCAGGATTTGTTATCCTGTCGAAGAAATTTATCTGGTACACGGGCTGGCCGTAATTGCCCATCCATGCGTTAAAAGGGGAATATTTGTCGGCAATCCGATAACGGTGAAAAAGTGGAAAAAGGGTGTCGAGTGGAATATTAATTTCTTCTGTAAAATCTTTGGAAAGGGACCACTGGACTGTTGTGGGCGGACGTGAATCTTCCTTCTCCTGAGCTGAAATTACAAACCCGGAAAACAAAACTGCCAGTGCAAGTAGTATGGTTACTTTTCCCGGCATTAATCTACATTATCGTTAAGGTATGGATTATCTTCTCTGAGTACCGGACCTTCATCTTCATCGGTACTCAATGTAAATTTCGAAATCTTGTTCCCTGCTTTTTTTTCAGGCTGTCCGATGTTCATGTTTCTTCTTACATACGCTGGCACATCTTCAAGGGCCTCAATGTTATCCTTCATCGTAAGGCTTGAAAAGCCTTCTTTCTTGAGCATGTTCTGCATGTATTTTATGCGTCGCAGGGTTGATTCTGACCTGGCAGAGCTCTTTTCCTTTTGTTCCGGTTTTACCTGATCAGTCTCCTGGCCGAAAAGTCCGAAATCGAGTTTGGTTTGAAGTCCGTCATCTATATCGGATACAATTGTACGGGGAGATTTCTGGTGTACCACAAAAGTTTCCTTGAATTCTTCATCCTGATTTGAAGGTGTTTCAGCAGGTTTTGGTGTTGAAAGGGTAACAACCTGTGGTTTTGGAGGCTTATATGGCTGGAAAATACTGTTAGGTTCGAAGCCGGTTGCTATGACTGTCACACTTATTTCTTCCTTCAGTGAGGGGTCTATCGAAAGGCCTCTGATAATCAGGGCATCATCAGAAGCCACATCATACATATAATCGGTTATTTCACCCAGTTCATCCATGGTAAGTTCATATTCACCGCTTCCTGTCATAATATTTAACAGTATGCTTTTTGCACCGGTAATGTCGTTTGAGTTCAGCAATGGTGAAGAAAGGGCATTCTCGAGGGCTTTTATTGCCCTGTTTTCACCCGATGCCACACCCATTCCCATAAGTGCAACGCCTGAGTTTTTCATTACTGTTTCAACATCGGCAAAATCGACGTTTATATATCCTGTAACTGTAATTATTTCAGCTATTCCTTTCACCGCGGTGGTCAGTACGTCATCAGCTTTAGCAAAGGCTGCCGATACGGGCAGGTCACCATAAATTTCCCTCAGTTTTTCATTGTTTATTACAAGAAGTGAATCCACATTGTCTTTAAGTTCGTTCACTCCCTCAACTGCAAGCTTGATTTTTGTCTTTCCTTCCGATTTAAAAGGTATTGTAACGACGGCGATAGTGAGGTAACCGGCTTCCTTGCAAGCTTTAGCTATCACCGGTGTAGCGCCGGTCCCTGTTCCACCGCCCATGCCAGTTGTGATAAAGACCATTTTGGTATTGCCCGAAATGGCTTTCATTATGTCGTCGAGGTTTTCGATGGCAGCCTGACGCCCTTTGTCGGGCCTGCTGCCTGCCCCCATACCTTCGGTTAGGGATTCACCTATCTGAACCTTCACAGGTACCGGACTGTTGGCAAGTGCCTGGTGGTCGGTGTTGCATACAATAAAGTTAACATCCTTTATGCCCTTGCGGTACATATGGTTAACAGCATTGTTGCCTCCACCCCCCACACCAATTACCTTGATTATTGATGACCTCTCAACGGGCAGGTCAAAATTTATTATGTCTTCAGCCATAGGACAATTTTTTTCAATGAAGTTATTTTCTTTATTTAAGCAGATAAAAACCAGTAATCAACTTATTTTCTGATCTTCAATTTCAAACATTTTCATCAGCAGGCTTTTTATTCTATCAGTGAGCGATACCTTTTCCTCGTTTTCCTTTTCATCCTCGCTGAAGTTTTCATTTTCGTCGACAGTAACAGTCTGTTTCTCAGGCCTGACAAACTCTCCTTTCTTACCTGCAGTAAAGGTTTTATGGTATGTGTCGAGAAATTCAAATCCTTTCATTATCAGTCCAACACTTGTTGCATACATTGGCTGGTTAATTTCATTTTTACCCGGCCCCGCAAGGTGTTCATTAGGCAATCCTATCCTGACATCCATAGCTGTTTTGAACTTCATCAGCTGCGGCAGATGCCTGAGCATCGCCCCGCCACCGGTAATAACCATGCCTGCTGCCAGTTTGTCGGCATAGCCAGAGTTCTGAATCTCGAAATAAATAGCATCAATTATCTCTTCCATCCTCGACTGGATGATATATGCAAGGCTCTTGAACGAAATTTCTTTAGGGTCTCTTCCGCTGATGCCGGGGATTGCAACAACCTTGTCGTCGGGTGCAAGGTCTCCAAGGGCAGAACCATACTGTATTTTAAGCTGTTCGGCGTAACGATGAAGTATCTGGCAGCCTTCCTTGATATCATTCGTTATTACGTTTCCGCCAAAAGGTATCACAGCTGTGTGTCTGATAATATTATCATAATAAACGGCAATATCTGTTGTCCCGCCTCCAATGTCAACCAGTGCAACTCCAGCCTCCTTTTCGTCCTCTGTGAGGCAGGCGTCAGATGAAGCAAGTGGCTCAAGTATCATATCCTTAACAGAAAGCCCTGCCTTTCTTATACACTTTTCAATATTCTTGGCTGCTGCCACCTGTCCAATTACGATATGGAAGTTTGCTTCAAGCCTTCTTCCACACATACCAATTGGGCTTTTGACGCCGGTTTCATTATCCACTATGAAATTCTGGGGAATGACATGGATTATCTCCTCCCCGATATCAACATGGATTTTGTACATGTCCTCTATCAACCTGAAGACTTCATCCTTTGTTATCTCATCCTCATAATTGTCGCGAAGGATGTAACCTCTGCTCTTCATGCTTTTGATATGCTGCCCGGCAATACCTACAAAAACCTCGCTGAAGTCAATCCCCGAACGTTTTTTCACATCATTTACGGTTGTCTCAATGGCATTAACCGTTTCTTCAATGTTGAGTACGACACCTCTTTTAACCCCTCTTGAAGGAGCTTTGCTTAGCCCCAGAATTTCTATCCTTCCGTTTTCATTCCTGGTCCCGACAATTGCCACAATTTTTGTGGTGCCTATGTCGACTGCTGCTACATATTCTTCTTTTCTGTTCATGGCTGAGAAATGATTATTAATTACTGGTATTTATTGCATACTATCTGTCCTTTGAATTCAAGGTTTATTCTTTTATAAGCATTCCATCCGGCTAAAGGAAGAATCTTCGTATAGAAAGCCTCAAGATTTTCGAGTTTTCCGACGAAATCTTCCGCTGAGCCCAGATGGATAATATGATTTCCCGTTCTCGGAATGAGATTAATCTCGCTTTCACCATCAACCCATATCTGGTCAATCTGTGCCGACCAGAACCTGTCGTTTCTGATATATTTTATGATATGGTAAAGGTCTTTAAGCACACTCTTTTTTATGGCAGTATCCAGTACAC
>JBASIK010000113.1:0-1834 GCA_049654745.1 Bacteroidales bacterium | reverse complement strand
CATATTTTACTGTCCCTGAAACAGGATATCTGTTACTGTGCATATTGAAAGGGGACATAAAAATTGATATCTGCAGACGGGTGTCCCTGAAGTATTCTTTTTCAAATGTTTCCTCAATTACAACCACCTTCCCGTCGGCAGGAGAATAAACCAGTCCGTGAACCGGCTCTATCTTTCTTTCGGGCAGACGAAAAAAGAAGAGCAGGAAAATATAAAGAAGGAGTGAGAATATCAAAAAGCCCCATCTGAAAAGGGTAAGCCCGGGCCATAATATGCCTACCACAACATTGAGTAAAGCAAGTACAAGAAATCCGAAAAAAAGTATCTTATATCCTTCCTTGTGAATACTCATTTCAGAAAATTTGCACAAACTTAATTAAGTCAATTGAATCATCCAAAAAGCATAAAATAAAGGTAAACAATCGGAAATGATATAAGCACGCCATCGAATCTGTCGAGAAATCCTCCATGACCCGGCATTATGCTGCCCGAATCCTTTAATCCGGTACTTCTTTTAAGCAGGGATTCGGCAAGATCGCCATATGTACCTGATATGGAAATAATTACAGCAACAATAATCCAACCCGGCACTCTTATTATACCCAGCCATCCTGAGATAAGATAACCAACCAGAATTGTAAAAGCCATTCCGCCGAAAAAGCCTTCCCACGATTTCTTTGGTGACACTTTTTCAAACAGACGGTGACGGCCTAAAGTAATTCCGACCAGATATGCGACAGTGTCATTGGTCCAGAGTAGCAAAAGAAATCCGATCACAATTCCCGGAGAAAACTCAGTGTTATGCCTGAGAATTGAAGTTATACCCTGATGTGAAAAGGCAGTGTGAGGCATGAGGGAAAAAGGCAATGCGATATACAGAAGCGGAAAGAGCGTATGTGCCAGTGAATCAAAAGGCCGTTCCTGTGAGCGGTAAAGTTCTGCAACAATAATTAAAATTATAATGGGCACCAGTATTAAAATCCATCTTAAGTCGACTTTACCGGCAGCTGCAAGCGTTGATACCGTATATGCTGTAATACCCGCAATTAAACCCGGAATCATTTGAGGATTTATTCCGGTTTTAATTATCAGCCTGTAATACTCATATTGAGTGCCAACAAGAATTACCAGGCCTGTAATGAAAAAAGAAACCGGGTGTAGCCAGAAACCACCCAGTACAAAGATTACGATAAAAATGCCCGTAAAAGTTCTTTTAAAGAATTCGTTCAATCTACAAATTTTTTAATAACTGTTTTGCTCTGATCACGTTATCGCGATGGACATAAAGTTCTAACTCACCAAAGCGGTAACTTCTGTCCTTTTTATTGATAATCACCGAATCGATACCGTTTTCCTTGAGTAAAATTCTGGCAATTTCAATTTTAACATCTTCTGCCGTTTCGTAAACTTTAGCCCATTCTTTCTCCATTGTTGTTTTCCGGTTGATTCTCGTTTGCAGGAATCTTTACAGCAGTTTTATCTTTCATTTTCTTAGCCTTTCTATTCTTCTTCCTGTCTTTTCCCTCATCCGTTTCATCAACAGGCTCAGTAATTTCTGAATCTTTCTTTTCCTTTTCCCCTGAAACGGTTTCGCCGGCAGGCTTTACCACTTCAGCTTTTCTTTTGCCGAATATTTTCTCAAGGTCCTCGCTGTAGATTACTTCTTTTTCCAGTAGCAGTTCGGCGAGTTTAACAAGTCCCTTCTTATTCTTTTCCAGAACATTGAGTGCCCGCTGATAGGCTTCATCCACAATCTTCTTTACTTCCTTGTCTATCAGTTCTGCTGTCTTTTCGCTGTAAGGTTTGGTGAAATTGAAGTCGGCCTGTCCTGTAG
>JBASIK010000112.1:0-1535 GCA_049654745.1 Bacteroidales bacterium | reverse complement strand
GGTTTGAAAGGTTCTCCTACCAAGGTTGTCAAATCTTTTACCAAGGGTGCAAAATCAGCAGGTAAAGTATTTAGCCTTGAACCGCAGGAATCAGCCGAATTGATTGTTGAAAAAATGAAAGAAAAATTTATAATATAGGAGGAGAACCGGATGAATATTTCTGAATATAAAGGTGTTTTTGTTTTTGCTGAACAAAGAGACAGAACAGTACAAAAAGTAGCATATGAATTGATAGGCAAGGCAAAAGAATTGGCAAAAGATTTAAATACAACGGTTACGGCAGTATTATTAGGTTATGATATGATTGAAGAAGCAAAAAAATTATGCTATGCCGGTGCAGACAAAGTAATATACGCAGATAATGAACTGCTGGATGAATATATGACAGAGCCATATACTTTTACACTGCACAAGATAATAAGAGAAAAGAAACCTGAAATAGTTTTATACGGTGCATCGGCTATAGGAAGAGATGTGGCTCCCAGAGTATCCGCTAGATTGAAAACCGGTTTAACGGCAGACTGTACAGGTCTGGCAATTACAGAGGATGATACAAACAAAGGACAGTTAAATCTTGCCATGACTAGACCCGCATTTGGCGGAAATCTGATGGCTACAATTATAATAGGAAAACACAGGCCGCAGATGGCAACTGTAAGGCCGGGAGTTATGCAGAAAGCTAAATACTCCGAAAACAATCCTGTAAATATTGAACAATTTATGATAGATATTCCTGCAGACAAAAAGAATGTTGAAATACTTGATATAACAAAAATAATTCAACAAAGAATGAATATTGAAGATGCAAAAGTATTGGTATCAGGCGGAAGAGGAATGCACGGTCCTGAAAATTATCAAATGCTTGAAGAATTGGCAGGACTTCTCGGAGGAACAATTTCTGCATCCAGAGCAGCAGTTGATGCAGGATGGGTTCCAAAGGACAGACAAGTTGGACAAACCGGAAAGACAGTAAGACCGAATCTTTATATCGCATGCGGAATTTCCGGAGCTATTCAGCATTTGGCAGGTATGGAAGAATCTGATTTCATCATTGCAATAAATAAGGATGAAACAGCACCTATATTTGAAGTTGCAGATGTTGGTATAGTAGGTGACATATTTAAAATAGTTCCCTTACTTATTGAAGAATTAAAAAAAAGTAAGCAGATGGCCTAAAACAAAAAAAATTGGTGGATATTCTTATCCACCAATTTTATAAGTACGGGGACAATCCTCTACCCCGGAGTATATCCTCAAAGTAGAGGTGTGTCCCCCTTTCCTTATTTACTATTTAAACTGTCCGCCGCCACCGCCGCTCATTTGTCTCTGAGCCATTTCAACCAATCTTTTAGTCATGTATCCGCCTACATAACCATTTTGTCTTGCAGTAAGGTTTCCCTTGTCAATCTGCTCATAATTTGTTAAGCCTAATTCATTGGCTATTTCAGTTTTCATCTGGTTAAGAGCTTGTTTTGCTTCAGGAACTACAATGTTGTTGCTTCCGCTGTTGCTTGTTGCCATTTTGATTCTCCTTT
>JBASIK010000111.1:0-2161 GCA_049654745.1 Bacteroidales bacterium | reverse complement strand
AAGCATCTGCGTTTATCCGCGTGCCATTTCACCACAATTGAGCCTTAAACGACAGGCCGGAAAAAAATAATAATGCTTTCTCCCTGTGGATAAGTCAAGAAGAGGGTCATTTTTTGGATGAACGCTGATTAACGCGGATTTTCAAACACGGATTTCCACGGATAATCAGCGATAATCAGCGTTGCGAAGCATCTGCGTCTATCCGCGTGCCATTTCACCACCCTTCAGCTTTAACATACTGTGTCGTTCTGAAAAAATTTGTTAACTTTTTCAGGACGACATAAGACCCCATACCAGAACGGGGAGCGTAAGTTCATGCTTTTTTCAGGACAATACACTCCCCGGTCAAACCTTCTCAACAGTAACAGGTTCTGAATCAGCAGTATTGCCTGAAGCATCAACTATTCTCACTGCATATGAATGTGGTGCTCTGTCGGTAATTGTTTCCGACCATGTAAATAGTTCTGTTGTAAGTTGTGGAGAAAAATCCTGTTCATGTACAGGTTGATTATCCCTGAGTATTACGTACTTGTTCAGGGGTGATGTGAGGGCATAAGCTGTACTCCAGCCAATAACAATTTTTCTGGTATTATTTTCAATCACCTGGTCGGCTTTTACTTCTCCCGGAGGTAAAAGTCCGCGGGATGGAAGCTGGAAATAATTTGTATTTCCGTCCTTCACCTTTGCTGCCATTTTTTCAATTTCAGTACGCTCCTGTTCCGACAGACCATCAGGGAGTATTTGTGCGGCAGAAAGGTTCTGCACAAGCTGGCACTCTTCATCCTTGTCGCTGATATGGCCTATTCCTATAATCACAAGGTCAACCCCGGGTGTGGTGAGTGCATATTGTATCAGCGGGCGGCTGGGAAGGTTGCTGTCGCCAACAGTCATCACAACATCTTCAGGTGTATTGGACCAGCGGGCTAGTTTTGTGTACATGGCTCCGTCGGCAAAGACCTTCATCCCTATAACCCCCATATTTTTAGCTTTTGCAAGTGGAATAACGTTATGCTGCATATTGAACATCAGCTTGTCGTTTGCATTTATTGCAACAAGCATTGCATCCAGCAGGTCGTATTTGTCGCGCTGTATCATGTACATGTTAACGGAAGGGTCGTGGTGACCCGAGAAACCGATATGCCGTAGCAGTTTTTCATTTTTCGGATTCAGCCCTGTCAAATTTGTTCCGTCACGGTAGTCGCGCAATGCTGCAAGGGCACCAATTCTCTCCATATTCGGATTGGTATTTTCTATTCCCTCATAGATAGCATCAACTTCCTCTCTTGTGTTTAGGTTATGGAATAATACCATGTCCACGTAGGCCCCTTCCGGATAATTACCCTGCCCGTCGCCGAACATCTGTGAAATAGATCTTTTAAGGTCATCTACCGTTTTACTTCCGGGCTCCCCGTTAGTCCAGTTTCTAACCTCCGGAGTGTCTTCGCCACCTTTTGCGTAACGTAGATGAGTCTTTGTTGTGATGAAAATGGATTTTCTCAGTTCCTCTTTGTAACCGGGTTCTCCTGGTATCAGTTTCAGGATTTTAAAAGCCTTGCCGAAATTTAGCTGGCTTGGGCCGTAAAGGTTGGAGGTGTCAAAATAGTTAATTCCGAGGTCAAATGCCTTAAGAATTATCTTAACCGGATCAACGCCTTCCGGTGTCCATTGAAGGGAGGCCTGTCCGCCCAGACCAAGTGTTGTGGCTGCAAAGCCTGTGCGTCCAAGCAAGCGTTTCATTGGTTCCGTTTTACGGGCACATCCCGCAAGCAATCCCGGAACAATTGTTGCTGCCGCCGCCGCCATGGCGGTGGTCCTGACAAACTCGCGGCGTCTGATTTTTTTCTGTGGCTTCATTTCAATATGTTATTTGTAGATCTGAATTTAATAAATGACTTTCCTCCATTTGTCTCTTACCCATATCCCGACCTTTTCCACAAAGCGGAAGGTGGATTTTGTTGTTTCCCCCAGAGCCTAATTCACTGTTTGGCCGGACAGGCAAACATGGTAATCCTCAATTTCAATAGTTAACATCTATACTATAAACTGATCCAGATATTTTTTTGCCAGAGCCAGTGATTTCTTCCGGTCGTCGAGTGAACCTTCAAAGGCTCTGTCCTCAACCTCAACACAAGCCGGACCGTCATAACCTGTCTCATATAGA
>JBASIK010000110.1:0-15629 GCA_049654745.1 Bacteroidales bacterium | reverse complement strand
GTGTTAATGAGAATCCCAACCCGACTTGCTCATTCAAGATCCGGTGTTGTAAAACGGAGACAGATTCCTGAAAAAAAATTCAGGCTTCCCGATGATTCCAAGAGGTTTATTCTTATGCCGGCAATAGCCCGAAAACGATTCAAAATCCTGCTGGAAAATTATGAAAAGTTGCAGTTTGATAACAGGCTTACAAAATATAATACTTTTAAAGATGGATCCGACAGAAGTCTTGGAATTATAGCTTGTGGGATTGCAGTAAATTATCTGATGGAGAATTTTTCTGATGATGAATTGCCATATCCGTTACTTTCGGTTTCAACTTATCCTTTTTCAAAGGATATCATAAAGAACATCACCAGTAGGTGCAGGGAGATACTTGTTCTTGAAGAGGGCTATCCCCTGGTAGAAGAGCAGCTTAGAGGCATTCTTGACGAAGGCAGAAGGATATATGGCAGAATGGATGGGGCAATACCACATGACGGTGAACTGAATCCCGATATTGTTGCATCGGCTCTTGGCATTAAGGCTGGGATAGGGCATACTGTTCCTGAAATAGTCAAAAGCAGACCTCCTTCATTCTGCAAGGGATGCGGGCATGCCGACATGTTCAATGCAATAGTTGAAGCAATCAAACCCTACGGGATTAAGGGGGTCTTTTCTGATATAGGATGTTATACACTTGCAGCCCTTCCGCCATACAGCTGTATCAATTCATGTGTCGACATGGGCGCTTCTGTTACCATGGCAGTCGGTGCTGCAGATGCAGGTCTTTTCCCCTCCGTAGCCGTTATTGGCGACTCCACGTTTACCCATTCAGGGATGCCCGGACTCCTGGATGCAGTGGTAAAAAATTCACCGGTTACAATTATTATAGCCGATAACCTCACAACAGGCATGACCGGCGGGCAGGAATCGAATGCTACAGGGAGACTTCAGAGCATATGCACTGGTATTGGAGTGGCTCCGGAACATGTGCGAACAATCGTTCCTCTCAGGAAAAATCATGAAGAAAATGTACGTATAATGAGGGAAGAGTTTGAATACAGAGGACCTTCGGTTGTAATTGCAACAAGGGAATGCATTCAGGCAGGAGCCAGAAGGAGAAAAAGTGAAAAATCTGAAAAACAGAAAAACAACGAAGAATGAAAAAAGATATAATAATAGCAGGCGTAGGCGGACAGGGAATACTTTCCATCGCTGCAACAATTGGTCTTGCAGCAGTAGAAAAAAACATGTTTCTCAAGCAATCGGAAGTCCATGGTATGAGCCAGAGAGGCGGGGATGTGGTTTCACATCTGAGAATATCTGATAAGCCTATTCATTCCGATCTGATACCTTATGGCACTTCTGACTTGATTATATCAGTTGAGCCCATGGAAGCACTCAGGCATTTACCATGGCTTGCCCCAGGTGGATGGATTGTAACAAATTCAAATCCATATATTAATATATCCGATTATCCTCCTGTAGATGAGATAATTAAGAATATAAAGAAGGTTAAAAACAGCATAATTGTTGATGCTGATTCAATTGCTGCTGATTGTGGTTCGGTTAAAGCTGCAAATATGGTAATTCTTGGAGCAGCATCTCCTTTTATGGGAATACCGCTGGAAAATCTTGAAGATGCATTGAAAAAAATGTTTTCAAAAAAGGGAGAGCAGATAGTGGAAATCAACCTGAAGGCTTTCAGGTCAGGTAGAAAAATTGCAGAAGTTCAATGAATCAGTACCTGTAGTGCAGGTGAATAAAAAACATGTCAGATGCGCTTTCAGAAGGGTCTGCAGGAATTTTTCCTTGATAATCAATTGCAATACGAACACCAGAAATGAAAGTATGTTGCAATCCGAAAACTATAAACTGGTGGTCATTTTTATAATTCCATTCAATGATTTCACCAGGTAGAACAACAGAAGAAGAATAATCATATCTGCCAAAAAGCTGAAGTTTATCAGTCAGGTTTACAGAACCAGTAGCCGAAAAACCCCAGACATTATGCCCTCTGGTATTATCGTGATTTGTTCGGTAATTGAATTCACCTCCAATCTTAAAAACATTCCATGTAAAGCCTCCAAAACCGATAAAGGTTGATTGCCATATTCCGGCAATTTTTCTTGTATCACAGTAAACTCTCAGAATAGCATCATTTGCAGGAAAGTAATTGAACCCAAGTGAAGCTTTAAGAGACCCATGGTCGTTAATAGCTACACCTCCGCCATTCATCAGGGTGAAATCGATGCCTGTACGGTTGCTGATATTATAATCTATTGCAATTCCAAGATCATATAAACTGCCATATTTATTTATCGACTGAAAAGTGTTGGCAACATATCTTTTATCATAGAAACGAAGCTGGTAAATCATGATTCTGGTACCAGTTATACCCATTCTGATCTTTAATTTTCCGTTATCATATCCGATTGATACCTCCCGTATGGGGGAATTGTTTCCTTCATGGGGGATTGAATCGAATAGTTTTGCCATGTTAAGTATTATGGAGCCTGAAAATCGTCCCTCTTTCAGGAAATCACCCCCAAAATAAGCTCTCGTGATATTGAATTCAGGTTTATGAATATTGTCGGTAATCGAAAAATGAAAATCTGTAAAAATTTCTGCAGAAGGTGTAAATATCTTTTCTTCCTGTTGTGAAAATATCTGAAATTCAGCTATTGTCAATAAAATAGTTAATATAAAAATTTGTTTAAAGTGTGACATGATTTGAATAAATGGCAGCCAAAATTATTCAATTCTGAATAATATCAATATTTTTGTCCAGCTAATTAATGAATAAAATTATGAAAAAAGTTGTGTTAAGTATTTTAACTCTTTTAGCAATAGGCATTTATACTATTCAGATGGCTGAAGCACAGAGCAATGTAAAGCTTTACGACCCATCACTTGATGGCATGAAACAGATCAGGGAGGCTGTGGCTCAGGCAAAGAAATCAGGAAAGCATGTTTTTATTCAGTATGGCGGTAACTGGTGCCCGTGGTGTATTAAATTCGATGCATTCGTAAAATCCGATACAGGGCTAACACGTATTATTAATCAACATTATGTGCCTGTAAAGCTCAATTATGATCAGACAAACCGGAATTATGAAGCAAACGAATATCTGGGAAATCCTATTCGTTTCGGTTTCCCGGTATTTATTATTCTTAATGGTGAAGGAAAAGTACTGCACATTCAGGACAGTGCATTGTTGGAAGAGGGAGAAGGTTATAACCGCCAGAAAGTTTACAGTTTCCTTAACAACTGGACTCCACCGGCGATAATCCCTGTGAGAAAACAATAGCTGTTATATAAATAACAGAAAAAAGGGATTGTAATGCATTACAATCCCTTTTTTCTGAGGAAATGCAGCGCTTCACCTGAATTTTTTATTCAGCTGCCTGTTTCACTGGTGAGCCTGCAGGGCTGAGACACAGTAAGTTGCTTGCGACAATCTCGGTGGTGTATTTTGTAATACCAGTTTTATCTTCATAACTGCGGTATGCAATCCTTCCTTCAACGTATACCTGCCTGCCCTTTTTAAGGTACTTTGAGGCAAAATCGGAAAGTCTGTTCCATACTACAATGTTATGCCAGGTCGTTTCGGTTACCTTCTGTCCTTCACTGTTTTTGAAAGTGTCACTGGTGGCAAGAGTAAATCTTGAGACTCTTTTCCCGCTATCAAGGGTTCTGGTTTCCGGATCGTGGCCAAGATTGCCGATCAAAAGCACTCTGTTCTTCATCTGATTCATGACTTTAAAATTTAAGGTTAAACAATAAATTATTTCACAGCAAACATAAACCAGGTATATAAGGTGTCTCGGTTGATAAATATTTAAATTCGTTTAAAAGATATTTATAATCGTTTCTATTCGTTTGTAAACGTTTTTTTATATCTTTATCAAAACTTTATCGCTGTGGAAAGAAGATGTCTCGACTGCGGTGACGTTATTCACGGACGTTCCGATAAAAAATTTTGTTCCGACCAATGCAGGAACAATTACAATAACAAGTTAAACCGCGACACCAACAATTACGTAAGGAATGTTCATGGCCTGCTGAGGAAAAACAGAAGGATACTCTGCGACCTTTACAATGAAGGTAAAAGGGTTATCCACAGGGATGCCCTGTTTGCCCTAGGGTATAATTTCAATTTTTTTACCCATATTATTCAAACCCGCCAGGGTGATAAGTACCACTATTGTTTTGAATACGGTTACAGGGAAAAGGATGATGAGTATATTGAGCTAACTCAGAATCTCCAGTATCTGGAGTATATCTGATCTTCGCTTGTATTTTATTTTCGGATTGAATAAGAAACATTTTCTGGTGAAAGCGGGACGAGAAACCCCCTGTAACTTACCGACTGTATGTATGGATTGTTAACAGAAGCGGAGCAATAACCATTTTCACCCAGAGTAAGGTATATATCAAATTTGTCCTTGTTTGGAGTAATAGCTTCAACCTGTATATTATAAATGCCTTTCGCTTCATCGCTTTTCATTAAATATCTGCCTGTTCTGCCATTGAAATTTATCCCCGATATTTGTCTTGCACCAAATGAACGCCCTGCATAACCTAAACTTACTGAAATAATTTCACCATTAATTATTATAAAGTTATTTCTCGGAACAAGATCTACCATCAGTCCGTCGGGGAGTATTATTTTATCCATTTTAAGGACAAAGCGCCTCGATTCAATTGCTTTTTTTATCGCCACCTGTGCTGCAAGCCTCTCTGACTTTCTTTTTTCAGCACTCAGGGAATACGATTCTTTTGATACCGTACATGAAAAGGCACCAATAACAAGAACAATCAATAGAAGAAATATCTTACTGTTCATAAATAGCTCTTTTTGTATGATACTTCAAAATTCATGCCGCTAATTACTTTCATGAATTAAATTCATGTCTTTTTCGATACTAGACTGGTAATATTGGTTTTAATGAAATTGTAAAAAATCCGGGTTTCGTGAACAGTTTTTTATTAACTGATGGAAAATAACAATTAAAATGCCTTTATCACGGACTCTGAAAAATGTTAAAAGTGACATTTTTAGAGATAATGAGATAAAAAATCGTGTTCTATATGCAACCTTTTACCCAATATTTACGTTATTATAATGTTGATTTATCTAATGGAGTCTAACTTAAATTTTGAATTATGAAAAAACTATTTGTTTTATTGTTTGTATTATTGATGACAATTCCGGCTTTTTCCCAGGTCAAATTTGGAATTAAGGCCGGAGCTGCAACAGCAACAGTGCCAAAATATGATCTTTCAACGGGTACAACAAATATTGAGGCAATGAAAGATGCTGCATGGGGATTCCACGGAGGTTTGTTTCTGAGGTTGACCCTTCTTGGTGTATACATTCAGCCTGAGGCATACCTTGCAACCAACACTTATGAATACAAGGTGACCACAGGAACAATTGAGGACATTAAAAAGCAGACTTTCAACAGACTCGATATTCCTGTTCTGGTTGGGTTTAAACTGGGTCCTCTGCGGCTTAATGCAGGCCCGGCTGCTGCTATACAGATAGGAACTCCGAAAGCCCTTATCGACGATCCAGATTTTGAAGAGATGTACCGTGGAGCAACCTTTGGCTATCAGGCAGGTTTAGGAATAGACCTGTTCAAGAAAATAACACTCGATGCCAGATATGAAGGTAGCCTCAGCGGTAAATTCGGTGAAGCCGTTACAATCGGCTCACAAACCTTCAAACTCGACCAGCGTCAGCCATCTTTCGTTCTGAGCGTGGGCCTTATTTTCTGAACGAACATCAATTATATTCGAAAAACTCTCCCTCATTGGGAGAGTTTTTTTATTTTTACACAGCCTATTAACGAAGTGTATGACAGAAGTAGCCGAAATGGGATTTTCCTGGTTTCAGTTTGTGATAATATCATTCTACCTGGTTACGGCCCTTTTTATATGCTTCATGATTATTTTTGAAAACAGGGCTCCGGTAAAGACTCTTTCATGGGTGATGGTTGTGCTTCTGGTTCCGGTAGCCGGAATCATTTTTTATCTGCTCTTCGGGCAAAATTACCGGAAACAGAAAATATTTTCAAGAAAGAGTGTCCTCGACATGGAACAACTGAGCAACATAGCTGCTTTCCAGGTAAAAACTCTGCCAGAACGGCTTAAAACGGCAAGCGAAAAAGTGCGTGAAAAGGAACATTTGATTAAACTGATGCTCAATAACAGCAAGTCAGTTTTAACAGAGTTCAATAAAGTAGATATCCTTATTGATGGCATCGAGACCTTCCCATCAATGTTCACAGCAATAAATGAGGCTAAATCTTTCATTAACATTGAGTTTTACAGGTTTGAATCTGATATTCTTGGCATGAAATTCTGCGATGCACTCATTAATAAAGCAAAGGAAGGAGTAAAGGTTAGGGTAATATATGATGATGTAGGAAGCTGGAATTTGAGTAAAAAAGTAGTAAAAAGAATGCGGGAAAGCGGAGTCGAGATTTTTCCATTTATGCCTGTCAGGTTTCCATGGCTTACAAATAAAATAAATTACCGCAATCACAGAAAAATACTCGTTGTTGACGGAATAAAAGGCTATGTGGGCGGTTTAAACATTGCCGATAAATATCTTCATGGCCATCGGGAAATAGGTAACTGGCGCGATACTCATCTTCTTATCCGGGGAGAAGCCGTAACAGCTCTCAATTATGTATTTATGGTCGACTGGTATTTTGTGAGCGATATACTTCTGACGGATGAAGAAGCTGTTGACAAAGAAAATATGGTAACAAACAGATGCTGGGTCCAGGTGGCATCAAGCGGACCTGATTCTGACTGGGCAAACATAATGCAGGTGTACTTCTCGGCAATTGCAACAGCAAGGAAATACATTTATCTGTGCACTCCATATTTTTCTCCAGATGAAACAATACTCAACGCCCTTCTTACAGCATCCTTATCGGGAGTTGATGTAAGGCTTATACTCCCCGGGAAATCTGATTCGCCCGTTTCTTACTGGAATACAAGATCATACATCAGCGAAATGATGGATGCAGGTATTAAGGTTTATCTGTATAACGATGGATTTAACCATTCCAAATATCTGCTTGTGGATGATGTCTTTGCTTCTGTAGGCTCAGCTAACGTCGATATGAGAAGTTTTGACCTTAATTTCGAAATTGCAGCAATGATATATGATGAAGATTTCGCTGCAAGACTTCTTAAGGTATTCTACAAAGATGTGGAAAGAAGCATTGAGGTGATACCAGATGAGTGGAGCAAACGAAAGAGAACAGAAAGATACAAGGAATCAATAGCACGCATTTTTGGTCCGCTGTATTAATCAAAATTTTTATGCATGCTGAAAGAGGGCGAAGAATACATTTTTACAGCTGGTAAAGAAATCGAAACTCCCGATGGGAAATTATACCGTATACTTGAAGGTCCAGATAATGTTAAATACCTCCTTCGGGCAGAGTTATATAATAATTATGAAATAAGCGAAGGCAAAAAGATAAACTGCCGGGTCGACAAAATCAACTGTAAGGGAGAAGTATTTCTTGAACCCCGCCATCCGGTTTATACGCCGGGTAAAAAATATAAGTTTAAAGTTGTTTCATATGAACTTCGTAGCAATGAGTCAGGTAGTGAAACAATGGTAATCCTTGTTCAAGATATTTTCGGAAATAAAATTGCTGTTCCATCAGACAGACTTACTTCTGAGAAATATCCACCCGGTTCATATATAGTTCTTACAATTGAAAAAATCATCAAAGGCCGGCCGATTCTTTATAAACCTGTTTCCGTAAAAGGTAAGTTCAAAGGCCTTAAATACGGAAAAATTTATGATTTTAGATTAGAGAGGATAGCAAAAGGAATAGAGGGGGATGAAGTTTTCATTATATCAGATCCTTATGGACGGCTTCATACAATACCTTTAAAATATTACAACCATTATAACATCATTCCGGGACAACTATTTAAAGGACGGATAATTAAACATTCCAGAAAAAGTTCATGGAAAATTGAGCCACTCAATCCGTATTATAATAAAGGTGATGTGCTTAGCCTTAAGATAGAATCTGTTATACCTGCTGTTAACGGAAATTTTTTCACTCTCACATTAAAAGATGGATTCGGATTCACTCATACGGTAAATTCCAAAACCAGACCTGAAAGTAACTTTTTAAAATGCAGGGTAAAATCAATCAGAAAAGGTAAACCCGAATTGCTATTATTGTAAATTTTTGTTAACCATTTTGCTGATTTTCAGGTAAATTTTTAACTCAATATTAACATTGAAATTTGGAGTTTTTATTTTATTTTGTTTATAATGAATTACACATAACTAACCATGAAAAAAGCTTTGAAAATCATAGATGTAATTTTTCCTGCCATCCTTGGTTTAGTATTTTTTATTGCAACATCAATGATATATGATTCTGGTTCGGAACAGGACAGGGTGAAGAAGAAAAGTGATAAGAAGGCTGAACTTTTAGACAGACTTGAGAAAGGAGAGAATATTACGTTTGAAGATCTGAGATCTGCTTTCAGAAATGAGGATGAGCAGAAAGAAACTTCTCCTGAAGCTGAAGAGCCATTCTTGCCCTTCTATGGTTTTATGCCATGGCATAATTATGACTTTGAATTTGAGATGCCGGATTTTTCGGATTTGCCATCTATTCCAGAAATGCCTCCTTTCCCTGAATTTCCTCCCAGCTCGTTTGATTTCAGATTCAGGTATTCAGACAGATGGGATTCAATACCATGGATATCAGATGAATGGAATTCTGAAAGATTCAGGGAAGATATTTCAAGAGCCATGGAGGAAGTAAGAAAAAGTTTTGAAAAATTCAGAGAAGGAGACTGGCAAAATATTCAGGAAGAAATAAGGAAAGCAATGGAAGAGATGAATAGGCAGATGGATGAAATAAGGGAGAAATACGAAAAAGAAAAGGATAACCAGCAGTCAAAGAAAAATGTTAGGGTAATATAATCAGGTCAGGTTAATCAGCAGTGATAGTTGTGTGAGGGTGAATTTCCCGGAGTTTACTAATGACTCCGGGAAATTTTATTTATTACCTGAATGGCCGGCAGTATTAGAAGCAATCCAGAACCAGATTACAGTAAATCCAATGAAATAGGGGAAGAACCTGACAAGTGTATAAAAGAAAGAATTATATACACTGTCGATCCATACAAGGGTGGCTAGCGAAATCACGGCATATACTACTGTTACAAGCCATCCGGCAAGTGAAACAGGAAGATATATCCATCCGAATTTTTTAAAATGGGGCTTCATATTCAGGTATTTAATAGATCATTTCCAGAGCAACATCTTTAATCCGACAAGCAAAAGGAAAATACTGAAAATCTTTTTTAACATGTTTTCAGAAAGTCCAATAGCAATTTTAGAACCAAATAGAGAGCCAATAATAAACGCAACAGCAAGTATAATTGCCACTTTCAGGTCGACATGACCTGCTTTGTAATAGTTCCATGCAGCAACTATTCCTATAGGTGGCAGCATCATTGCAAGACTGGTTCCCTGGGCAGCATGCTGGCTGAAGCCCATCACAAGTATGAGCGCCGGAATAACTATCAATCCGCCTCCAATGCCTAACATACCGGCAAGAAGACCTGTAAAAAGACCTATGACAATAAGAATCAAAACTGTTGTGAGTGACATATTCATTTTTGTAATAATTGTTTTTCTTCAGGCAAATATATGAATAATCAGCTTCATAAATTTATTAGTTTGGAGTTCCTGATGTTATTTCTAAATTTGCAGGTCTCATTAGATTTATGCTGAAAAGTGTTTTAAAATATTTTTTATTCGCTTTTATTTTTGCAGGACTGCTTGCAGCTTACTTTTTGTACAGAATCTTTATTTCTGAAGAAGTCAGGGTGCCAGACGAAAAAGCAGCTATCAAAATACCACACGGAGCAGTATGGCAACAGGTAAGGGATTCTATTTATTCAAACCTTGAAATCAGGAATAAGAAATTATTTGAACTTGTCGCCAGACTTAAGGAATACCCTTCACTTATTAAACCTGGAAAATATGTATTCAGAAAAAACATAAGCTATGTGAGATTCATTAATATTCTGAGGGCAGGAGAGCAGACGCCGGTGATGGTAACATTTAACAATATCAGAACAATATATGACCTTGCCGGCAAGGTGGGTAAGCAGATAGAGGCCGATTCTGCAGAGATTTCGGAGTTTCTTTCCGATCCTGCAAATTACAGCAAAGATGGTTTTGCAAAAGAAAATATTATTGCAGTTTTTATTCCTGATTCCTACGAGTTTTACTGGAATACCACAGCAGAGGGTTTTTACCGCAGAATGCTTAAAGAGTATAACCGGTTCTGGAATGATGAGCGAAAGAAAAAAGCTCAGGATCTTGGACTTTCACTTATTGAGGTTTCAATACTTGCTTCGATAGTTGACGATGAGGTTGCAAAACCAGAAGAAAAACCAAGAATAGCAGGTGTATATCTTAACAGACTAAAGAGAGGGATGCCACTGCAGGCTTGTCCGACTATAAAATTTGCACTTAACGACTTCACAATAACAAGAATACTTGATAAATATCTGGAAGTTGATTCACCATATAATACCTATAAATACAAGGGCTTTCCACCTGGACCAATAGGTTGTCCGACAGCAGAAGGGATTGATGCGGTGTTGAATGCTGAAAAACACGACTACCTATACTTTGCAGCCAGAGCTGATTTTTCGGGTTATCATAATTTTTCCAGAACTCTTGCCGAGCATAATCGTTATGCAGCTCAATACCAGAGAGAGCTCAATAAGAGAAAAATTTACAGATAAAATTACATAATTACTTCCACTTCCCTTTCGAGCATTATTCCGAATTTTTCATAAACAGATTTCTGAATCATTTCAGAAAGCCGGAGAATTTCCTCACCGGTTGCTTTTCCGTAATTGACAATTACAAGTGCCTGTTTTTCATATACACCTGCATCTCCATACTTTTTTCCTTTCCAGCCGCACTGGTCAATAAGCCAGGCCGCTGAAATTTTCACTTTACCATCACTGAATGGAAATATCGGCATTGAGGGATATTTGTTTTTCAAAAGTTCTGCTGTATCGGCATCCACAACCGGATTTTTGAAGAAACTGCCAGCATTTCCAAGAAATTCAGGTTCAGGTAGTTTGCTTTTCCTGACGCTGATCACTGCTTGACGAATATTTTTAAGTGTAACTTCACCACTTTTATGTACTTCCTCTTTCAATTGCCCGTAACTCAGGTTTGGTGTCCAATTTTTTTGAAGCTCATAAAAAACCTTGGTGATAACATATTTACCTTTTAATTCATTTTTAAAGATACTGTCTCGATAACTGAAAGTGCATTCATTGTTGCTAAAGGTTCTAACAGAACCATCCATGAGAGATACTGCGCGAACTTCATAAATATAATCTTTAACTTCTACACCATAGGCCCCTAAATTCTGTACAGGTGTTGCCCCAACAGTGCCAGGTATGTAAGAAAGATTTTCTAAACCTCCCAGATCTTTGTTTATTGCCCATTCAACAAATTCATCCCATTTGATTCCTGCACCAGCACACACAATAACCCTGTCTGAATTTTCTTCTTCTACATAAATATTTTTAATGTCTGGATGTAGTATTATACCATGGAAGTCATTGACAAAAAGGATATTACTACCTGAGCCAATAATTAAAAGGGGTCTTATGCTGTTAAAATCAGAATTCAAAAACTGAAGAATTTCACTTTCTGATTTAACCGTTACCAGATAATCAGCCCTGTAAGCAAGGCCAAAAGTGTTAAAGTTCTTTAAAGAGACATTTCTGGCAATCATTTCAAAATTTTTTGTAAATGTAAGAAAGCTCCTTAAAACCTGATGACAGGTATTTGTTGATTCTAAAACTAAGACAGCCCTCATTATTATTTCCCTGCAAAGCAACAAAAATGCTTGCTTTAACGTCTTATATTAAGTTTATAAATATTATATTTACAAAAAATAAATAACTTTCTAACAGATAGAAACAATTTTTAATTATTTAATAATCAAACAATTACAAATTAAATTAAATTTAAGCTTATGAAAAAAATCTACTCAATTCTCTTTATAGCATTTTTAATTTTACCCCTTAATGCTCAGTGGCAACAAATAACCGGCACTAACATCAGTGGAACGGCTGAATATGATAATCTGGTTTATACAGGTAATTCTGTATTACTTGTAAATGAATCAGGGGTTTTTCGGTCAGATGATAACGGAGTCACATGGGTCCATTCTGTTGATGGGCTCGATACCACAAACCTCTCAGTAAACGATATTGTATATATCGCCGTAAGAAATGAAGTCTGGATTGTTTTGAACGGTAATGTTTACAAATCGACAGACTACGGCAAATCATGGAAAAAACAGGATCTGACAGGCCTTGGAGGTGGATGGATTAACCAGATAGGACGCATTAAAAACCGATTAATTGTAGGCTATAATTACTGGGATCCAGGGTTGGGAAAGAATGTTTCAAAACTTTGTTTCTCTGATGATGGCATAACATGGGCATATGGAGCAAAGGTCTATGAAGGGAACGGCTGGTATGAACTTATTCACAGTTTCAATGATAGATTTCTGGGTATTATATATGACCCTCAGGATGGTTCTCCCAGGAGCTTTTTGTTTTCTACTGACGGTACGGATATAGGATTATTCCCACTCACCGGATTACCTCCCAACTATGAAATAGATGCTGATTTATTTTCCTGCGATCCTTCAGGTGATTATTTTTTCTTCCGTCATAATGATGTTAAAAAAGTTTACAGGTTTGACTTCGGGACAAACACGTGGGAAGAAAAGATGAAAGGAATAGAATTTCAATCATTAAGTATAGGTGAAATCTTTTCTGTTCATTCTCTTGGTGGACATTCATTTGTTTCGGCTTTATTTACTGATAATGTTACCCAGATTGTGCTGAAGTTATTCTATTCTTCAAATAACGGTGAAACATGGTCCCTTGTGCCGAATCCAGGAGTTGATTTCCCGGTGTTTGAAGATGAAATGATCATTGCCGGAAGTAACAGACTGATTGGTTCATACTTTAACAGTCTGATGGGTTATTCTGATGACTATGGGCAGACATGGACCCCCATAAATAATATTAATGCCGGAAGATTTGATTTTATGGTAGGCCAGGCTAATGGAAGTATTTTTACATTGTCGCCCGATCAGCTGAAGGGATTGCTCATAACTACAGACAACGGAGCTACATGGGCTCCCTATAACGGAGACTTTCCTAACTTTATGGGTATTTATTTTATAGAATCAATTTTTCCCGGCGGTCCAGATGTAATGTACCTGGTTGGGAAGAATACACCTTTTGATGAAAAGGTAAAACTTTTTAAAACAACTGATTACGGAGAACACTGGGTTGTCGTTTCATCTGCTCCTTCTGAAGAAAGAATACAGTTTGTAGGCAGGCATGGTTCTCTTAATCCTATAGTCTTTTTTGGTAATGAACAAGGACAAGGTAGCTATAAGTATACAACTGACCAGGGTACAACCTGGAATGATATCACAGGAATAAGTGCTCTGGGAATAGACAGAGTGATGGGAATTAAGGGTAATGGTTCTTTGATGTTCTTGTTTGCAGCAAAATCAGGCAAAGTAAGAGTGTATAAATCAATAAATAACGGAAGTACATTTTCTGATGTAACCTCTAATCTCGATGTTAACGGACTTGAAATTATGGTGGCCAATCAGTGGGATTGGGATAAACATCCCTCCGCAATTGGTTCATTTACTTATGGTGGCGAAAATTTTGTTGTTGCTGTATATAACTGGAGTTTATGGCCCAATCAGATAGAATTCTATGTATACGATAATTTCCAGAGCAATTGGGATAAAATAGGGTCTGAAGGTATAGAAGTTCCTTACAAGTTGGAATGTCTTGAATTATATCACGACGGTAATGTATGGTATTTCGTTACCAATGTTGGGGTTTATGCAAGTATCGATAATTGCCAGAACTGGCTCAGGTTATGGAATAATGATGGATATGTTATGGGCATGCGCGCTGATGCTTTTTTGAAAACCAGCTACGGTGTATTCCTTGCAACTGACCAGGGAGGCCTATGGAGAGCACCGATTACTCTGCCGGAACTTAACACTGTTACTGTTACAGAAATAACAGAGACAACAGCAAAGAGCGGAGGAAATATTGTATCAACCGGCGGGCTTCCTTTCCTGGGTAAAGGACTCGTATATTCTACCAACCCCAACCCTGTTGTGGGTACAGGAAATGTTCTCGGATGCGGAAGCTCCTAGGAAGATTATACATGCTCGATGTTTTCCCTGACGCCGAACACAACATACTATGTAAAAGCTCTTGCCACAAATCCGAAAGGACATGGATACGGAAACCAGTTGTCGTTTACCACACTTAATCCAACTGGTATTGTGGTGCATAAACCGGGCGAGGTTTACCTGTATCCAAATCCATCAAATGGACTGTTTAACATTTTTGCCGATGCCGACATGACAATGACTGTTATGAATGTTATAGGAAAAGTTGTCCTTACCGCACCAGTTTACAACGGAATCAATACCTATGAACTTAAGAACCAGCCGGCAGGTATCTATTTTGTGAAACTTAAAGGCGAAAGCAAACAGGAGCAAACTATTAGGCTTATTATTAAATGATTCTGATTACTTACTTCAGAATTAAAGAGTAATAATATAGCATCTGAAGGGGCATTTTAAAATGCCCCTTATTTTATATTTTTACACTATGACCTCGGATCAAAAGAAAATAAATGTGGTTTTTTCAGTAACCAACTGCATCTGCTTTGACCAGCGGGTGCTGAAAATGGCTGGTGTGCTGGAAAGAATGAATGCGAACATCACAATAATAGGAAGAAGAAAAGGGGACTGTTGTGATAATAATATTGTGCCATATAAAACGGTCAGATTCAGAATGCTTTTTAAAAAAGGTTTTCTGTTTTATAAATTCTTTAATATCAGACTTTTTTTCTGGCTTTTATTCAATAAATATGACCTGCTTGTTGCAAATGACCTTGATACCCTGCTTCCAAATTTTCTCATCTCTAAAATCAAAAGAATACCACTCGTATATGACTCGCATGAATATTTCACTGGTTTACCTGAGTTAAAAGGAAGAGGTTTTGTAAAATCGGTCTGGAAGTTCATTGAAACATTATGTTTCCCGCATTTAAAATATGTTATAACGGTTAGCGAGGGAATTGCAAATATCTATGAAAAGGAATACAGGAAAAGACCTGCCGTAATAAAAAATTTTTCTCCTTTAACTACTGAAGTTAAAGCAATATCAAGAGAACAACTTGGTATTAAGGAAAACAATTTTGTTGTAATTATCCAGGGAACTGGCATAAATATTGACAAAGGTGGGGAAGAGCTTATCGAAGCGATAGCATCATTAACCGGTAATATATTTCTCATTGTAGCAGGTTCAGGGGATGTTGTACCTTTCATGAAAAAAAAGGTAAGTGAACTTAATGTTGAAAACAGGGTAATTTTTACAGGCACACTCCCCTGGAATGAACTCATCAGTTATACAAAAGTTGCTGATGCCGGTATGGTACTCGAAAAAGACACAAACCTTAATTACCGTTTTAGCC
>JBASIK010000109.1:0-8112 GCA_049654745.1 Bacteroidales bacterium | reverse complement strand
TTGAAATTCCCATATTCCGTAATCAACCTATTACATATACCATGCAGGGATTATATTTTTATAATTTTTTGGCAAGACCTGATGCCCTACGGGCAATTATTTCGTTTCAAATTTGAAATTCTCATATTCTCGTAATCAACTTATTACATATACCCTGCAGGGATTATATTTTTATAATTTTCAGCAAAACCTGATGCCCTACGGGCAATTATTTCGTTTCAAATTTGAAATTCTCATATTCTCGTAATCAATCTATTACATATACCCCGTAGGGGTTACATTATTGTAGCTCAATGGAATATTAAACATGTCAATATTCCCTGTAGGGGATATGGATCATTCTTGATTTTGTTTTTATTTATTTTTCATTGATAGCACACAGATTGACACAGATCCCGTTTAAACGGGAAAACAGATTAATGTAGAAAAATGCCATTTATGTTACGGATATAAGTTTCATTGTCATTTCTTAATCCTATAATAGGAGATTATAATATTATACATTTGCTTTAGGTTTATAGGAAATAAAATATAATTTAACTTGGCACTTTCAATAAAATCTCACAAAAAATGAAAAACCTTTCAACCATTTGTTTAACAATTGTATTGATTTTCATTATATTACCAAAAACTTTTTCACAGCAGTTTAACATTCCCCCGGAGCTTTTTTCAAGAGCCGAACGTACATGGTATCAGGAAACTTCTCTCAACGCTGACGTAAAAGCTTTTTGTGAAGCCGTCGGCCGACTGAGCAACTATGCCCATACAGAAGTTTTCGGGAGGACCAAAGAAGGCAATGACCTGATAATTGTTGTGCTTGCAAACCCGAAGGTTACATCTCCTGCTGAAGCTGCAGCAACAGGCAAGCCTGTTATTTATATCCAGGGAAACATACATGCTGGAGAGGTAGAAGGCAAGGAGGCCTGCCTGCATCTGATGAGGGAAATATGTTTCGGACCTAAAACCCCGTTAATTGATAATCAGATAATTATATTTTGTCCTAATTATAATCCTGATGGCAACGATAAACTAAGTGCCACAAGTCGACCCTCCCAGGATGGCAGTCCGCTACTAACAGGAGTCAGGGTTTCCGGCGAAGGTTACGACCTGAACAGGGAAGGTATAAAACTCGAAGCCATTGAAGCTAAGGCATTCATGAAGAATATAATCCTGAGATGGGATCCTGCATTGCTGATAGACCTTCACACCGATAACGGCTCATGGCACGGATATACAATAAATTATGCACCATGCTACAAAAGTGCTGGCCTCAATATTATTACAGATTACGTAAAAGACAAAATGCTCCCTGCAGCAACTCTGACAATGTCCAATAGGTCGGGAATACCCATTTGGTTTTTCGGCAATCTTACCCAGAAGCCGGGAGAACTGCCTGTTTTTTCAACATATTCTCACCTGCCAAGATATATTGTAAATTACATGGGACTGAGAAACAGAATGGCAATATTGAGCGAAACTTTTTCTCACGATAGTTTTGAAAAAAGAGTACTCAGTAATTATCTGTTCCTTGTTTCAATTCTGGAATTTACAAATTCGAATGCAACTGAAATTAAGAAAATAATAGCTGCAGCAGATGCTGAAACTATTAAAACAATTTCTGAAAAAGGCGGTATTATCGAAAGAGGAGTTACCTACAGGATAGCTGAGGCTGACAAGCCCTTTCCTCTGCTTATGAGGGAAACTGAAGAATACAAGAGTGAAGACGGAAGGGTTAGGCGCAGGGCGACAGGAAAACTTTACTGGGTCGACTCTGTAAGATATTATGATCATTTTTTGCCTGATAAAACAGCAAAGGTACCGTACGGATATATTTTCCCGGCAGAGCTGAAGGGTATTGCAGACAAGTTGCAGGAGCACGGTATTAATGTTACTGTTATTGAAAAAAGAAAAGTATTTGAAGGTGAGCAATTTATTATAACAAAATACACAAAAGAAACAAGAGCTATCTATGGTGGACATAATCCGGTGAGAGTAGAAGGCGATTTCAGAAAGGGTAAATTCACTGCTGATAAAGGTAGTTATTATGTTGACATGAGACAACCGCTTGCATGGCTTGTTTTTTACATGCTGGAACCTGAATCGGATGACGGGCTTCTATTCTGGAATTTTTTTGATGAATATCTTACCCGGCAGGGAGTTGAAAAAGGCAACATCCCCTACCCTGTATTAAAAATATTAAAACCTTATTGATTTGGATAATACAAAAAAGAAAAAGGAGAAAAACATCATCCCTAAAATAATCAGGATTAAATTTTCTCCTTTTTCTTTTGTTCTTATTTTGTGCCCAGGACAAGACTCGAACTTGCACACCGTTTCCGGCACTACCCCCTCAAAGTAGCGTGTCTACCAATTCCACCACCTGGGCATATTGTTTGCCTTTCCTTGTGTGCCCAGAACAGGACTCGAACCTGCACATCATTGCTGATACTAGTCCCTGAAACTAGCGCGTCTACCAATTCCGCCATCTGGGCATACAGATTATAGATAAAATACAACTCTAATCTGTGCCTTTCTTTTGTTTTAAAATCAGGTACTTCCTATTCCAGGCATCACTATTTCAATGAACCGACTAAGTACCCGATTCCGGGATTGCAAAAATATAAAAATTTGAAAAAATTCACAAGGTTGACATATTTTATATTTATGATTTACCCTAAAGACTGTCCACGCTTCACTATTAATCTACTGCTTCCCTCGGACAAAGAGAAAATCTATAAACTGGAGAATTATACATACAATGGTTATACTTACCTTGTTATGTATATAAAAAATTTACTGCAAATAGATAAACCATTAAATAAAAAATATATTTTTGCTCCCTGTTTTATAAAAAAGAAGATATTTATTAAAATTTGCAGTTGTTTTAATAAACATCAGTATATCAGACTAATTTAATTACAGATTTAAACTTAACAGGCAAATGAAAATAATGAAATTCGGGGGAACTTCAGTAGGTACTGCTGAAAGAATGCGAGCGATAGTTCCCCTGATCAATACAGGTGAAAAAGTTATAGTGGTTCTCTCAGCAATGTCGGGAACGACAAATGCTCTAATTGAGATCTCCTCTGCCCTTTATGCCGGAAATATAAAGGAAGCAGGTTCTAAGATTGAGTCACTCAGGGCAAAATATCTTGATGTAGTAAATAATCTATACACCCATGAAGAGACCCGGAAGACAGGCCGTGAAATAATTGATAACCACTTCAATTATATTTCGGGTTTCATTAACGGTTCTTTTACAAGGACCCAGGAAAAGGCAATCGTAGCGCAGGGGGAACTCCTTTCAACAGCACTTTTCCACCTTCTTCTTCAGGAACAGAACATAAATTCGGCCCTTATACCTGCATTGAATTTCATGCGTATCGACAAGTACGGAGAGCCTGATATATATTATATCACTGAAAATCTCAAAAAGGAACTGGAAAACTACCCCGATACCAATATTATCATTACCCAGGGATTTATATGCAGAAATGCTTTCGGAGAGATTGACAACCTCAAAAGAGGAGGCAGTGATTATACTGCATCACTTATTGGAGCAGCGCTCGATGCCAGTGAGATACAAATATGGACTGATATCAACGGATTTCACAATAACGATCCAAGATATGTGGAGAACACCTTTCCCGTCAGGGAGCTTTCTTTTGATGAGGCTGCCGAGCTTGCTTATTTCGGGGCAAAGATACTTCACCCATCAACAGTGAATCCGGCACGTGATAAAAATATTCCGGTACGCCTTAAAAACACTATGGAACCTGATGACTCCGGAACACTGATATCACGCAAACAAACTTTCAAAGACTATAAGGCAATTGCTGCCAAAGATGGAATAACAGCTATAAGAATAAAGTCGGACAGGATGCTCATGGCTTACGGTTTCCTCAGAAAAGTGTTTGAGATATTCGAGGTTTATCGTACCCCCATTGACATGATCACAACCTCTGAAGTTTCAGTTGCCCTTACAATAGATAATCCTGAAAACCTCCCAGACATATTGAAAGAGCTCCAGAACCTGGGCACAGTTGAAGTTGAAGAAAATCAATCAATTATTTGCATAGTTGGAGATTTTCGACCGGAGACAACAGGTTCGGCACCGGAAATATTCGAAGCTCTTAACACCTTACCAATCAAAATGATAGCTTATGGAGGCAGCCCATATAACCTTTCACTTCTTGTAGACACAAAAAATAAAGTTCAGGCTTTAAGATTGCTTAATAAACACCTTTTCAAAGAACAAAAATGACAACTCTATTTCCGGTTAACAGGTTCAAAGAACTTCGGACACCATTTTATTATTATAATATAAGTGTCCTGAAAAAAACTATCGAACTGCTTAAAGAAGAAACTGATAAGTCAGGGTATAAAGTTCATTATGCCATTAAGGCAAATGCAAATCCAGTGTTGCTGAAAATTATTTCATCATATGGATTGGGAGCCGACTGCGTATCGTGGAATGAAATAGAAAGGGCGTTATCCTGCGGTTTCAGACCCGATGGAATTGTTTTTGCCGGTGTCGGAAAATCGGATTACGAAATTGAAAATGCTCTAAAAGCGGATATTTTATGTTTCAACGCTGAATCGCTTCAGGAATTGGCAGTGATAAATCAAATCGCCGGAAAACTGGGAAAAACTGCAAGAATAGCATTGAGAATAAACCCAAATATTGAAGCACACACGCATAAACATATAACAACTGCAATTGATGACAGTAAATTCGGAATAATAATACCGGAACTCGATGAAGCATTAAACCTGATAAGTGGAGCAAAGCACCTCCAGTTAATAGGGATTCATTTCCATATCGGTTCTCAGATAACAAGGATGCAGGTATTTAAGAACCTGTGTGCAAGAATCAATGAACTTACCGAATTGTTCAGTTCACGAAACGTTTCACTTAAGATAATAAATGTTGGTGGCGGCTTAGGAATTGATTATCATGAACCAGACATATTGCCTGCATTCAGGGAATATTTTTCAGTATTCAGGGAGATGCTCAGGCTTTACCCGGGCCAGGAGCTTCACTTTGAACCGGGAAGAGCTATTGTAGGTCAATGCGGGACTCTCATCTCAAGAGTTCTTTTCACTAAAAACGGCGGAAATACAAAATTTGCAGTTATCGATGCTGGTATGACCGACCTGATACGTCCTGCATTATATCAGGCATACCATAAAATTGAAAACCTGACTTCCAACGGAGAAAAGACCCATTATGATGTTGTTGGTCCAATATGTGAATCGTCCGACACATTCGGGAAGTATGTCGAACTTCCTGAAACAAAGCGGGGCGACATTATAGCAATAAGGTCAGCAGGAGCATACGGTGAATCGATGGCTTCAAGATATAATCTGCGGGATCTACCCCCTGCAATCTTTTCGGAAGACTAACCTTTGTTTTTCTTCCTCAGCATATCTTTTGTTACATAATGCAGAAGCTTCTTGTCTTCAGGATGCTTGGCAAGCAGGTCGGTCCAGTAAGACTCAATTGTCTGTTTGATTTCTTTCCTCAGAATCCATAATCCTATCAGATTCGGGACTGTCATCAGGGCAATTGTAATGTACGAGAGTGACCATACTATCGTTGTATCCGTAAAAGAAGCTATGAAGAAAGCAACTACATATATAATTCTGTAATATATAACATATTGTGGCCCGAGAAGATATGTAATTGCCCTGTCGCCATAGTACGACCATGAAATTGCTGTTGAAAACGCAAAAAGAAGCAATCCAATTGCAACAACATATTTACCCCAATCACCAAGGATACTTCTTTTGAATGCTTCAGTTGTAAGAGGAGCACTATGCACAAGAGATTTACCAACAATATATATAGAGGAGGAAGAAGGTTGCCATTTCCCGTTTACCACCTGAATTTCTCCCGTGTAGGGTTTTTTATTTTCATATACAGTGTAATCCTCTGCAATTGAGCGCGATGCAATAAGAGTGATTTTGTTCTGGATCTTGCCTTCATTTACAATAAGTTTTCCGTTGAAAAGTGGCAAAGGTTTTTTATCTCTAATAAATTCAATTACTTTTTGCTTCTGCTCCGGGATCTTCTCATCATAAAAATCATTGAGAAATATCATGTCAGTGCTCTGAAACTGATTTTCGACTTTTTCATACCAGACACCAGATGACAATATCGTCAGTCCGGTGAGAAAACATATTATAATGGTATCAATAAATGGTTCAAGAAGTGCTACCAGTCCTTCCGATACCGGCTCAGGAGCTTTGGCTGAAGCGTGAGCTATGGGTGCCGAGCCCTGTCCTGATTCATTGGAAAAAAGTCCTCTGTTAACTCCCCTGTTGATTGCATAGGCCACAGTAGCACCGAGAAAACCGCCTACAGCAGCAGTACCAGTAAAAACAGTTGTAAATATGGAAATTATTGAGGGTATGATATTCTGGTAATTCGTAAAAATTACCAGCAAAGCACCGATAAAATAAAATATTGCCATTCCAGGTACCAGCTTTTCTGTTACCTGGGCTATTCTTTTAATTCCCCCAATAATAATAAGTGCAAGCAAAAAAGCCAGGATAGCACCTGTTATGATATGATTTATTCCGAATGTTGCAAATACAGCATTGGAAATACTGTTTATCTGTGGAAGGCTACCTGTTCCGAATGAAGAAAGAACAGTTGCAACGGCAAAAAATGCACCGATTATTGCACCGGTTCTTAGGATTTTCCCGGATTTTGTTTTGATGTTAAGTCTCTTTTTCATGTAATACATTGGGCCGCCCGAGACGGTACCGTCAGGCAGAATATCACGGTACTTGTGTGAGATGGTTACCTCCACCATTTTTGTACACATACCTATTGCTGCAGTAACCATCATCCAGAAGAGTGCAGCAGGGCCACCAAGATGAATGGCAAGTGCAACTTCTGCAATGTTGCCAGTCCCAACAGTACCTGAAAGTGCTGTTGAAAGAGCCTGAAAATGAGATGTATCCCCAACATCCAGGTGATGATCATATTTGCCCCTTACAATATCAATTGCATGTCCGAAAAATCTGAACTGTGGAAATCTCAGATAGAAAGTAAAAAATATTCCTGTTCCAAGTAAAAGACAAACAAACCACGGATGCCCTCCGATATATCCGTCGAGCATTACAAGAAAATCATTGATACTCTGCATCATAACTTAACAGTGAAAGAAAAAACACAAATGATGATTGGCAAATGTAACAATTTCCTTATTAGAAAAAAGCCTGCAGCAAATGTTAAAAATTCTTATTTTCATCAATATCTATATATGTCAGCTTTTGAGTAATTTGCCTTTATGTAACGTAATGGTGAATCTGAAAAATTCAGAAATTAAGAATGCCCAGGCTATAGAGAAACACTAGCGCAATTGCAACAGGAGCTATATATCTTACAAGGAAAAGATAAACCGGAAAATACCATGATTTTATCTCACCGTTATTCGTCATCTCAAGTTTTGTAAGATTCTTATCATGGAACCATCCAATGAAAATCACTATTAAAAGTCCGCCCAGAGGAAGCATTATGTTTGCCGTAAGATATTCCAGAAGTCCGAAGATGTTTTTTCCGAGAATGGTAAAACTGCCCAGTTTACCCATTGATGCCACAGTCAGAAGTCCGAGTACCGATACAGAAACAGAGGCTACTATTGTAGCTTTTCGTCTCCCCATTTTTAGCTCCTCTACAAGGAATGCAACAATTACTTCTAGTACCGATATTGTTGAAGTTAGTGCAGCTATAGCAAGAAGAATAAAGAAAATCATAGCTATGACATTTCCAAAAGGCAGTTTCTGAAACACTTCGGGGAGAACTATAAATGTTAGTCCGGAGCCAGAAGCAGGAGTGCCGCCGAGTGCAAATACTGCAGGAAAGATAGCAACTCCGGCCAGTATTGCTATAATTGTATCAGAAGCTGTCACATAAAGAGCTGTTGATGCAAGATTATCTTTTTTCCGTATATATGAACCATAAGTAATAAGTGTTCCCATGCCTATGCTGAGTGAGAAAAATCCCTGTCCGAGGGCCTCCAGTATAACTTTTGGTGTAATCTTGCTTACATCAGGATGAAAGAGAAAGCGTAACCCTTCATTTGCACCTTTAAGTGTTAG
>JBASIK010000108.1:0-5155 GCA_049654745.1 Bacteroidales bacterium | reverse complement strand
ACCTATGCGAGCCCGTCTCTTGCAAAAATTGGAGGTGAGGATCATATCGTAATGGTTTTTTCCTCAACCAATACTTTTATGCACAGGGATATACCGCGTTCAATGGGGAAAATAGTGGGTTTGAAGCCTCAGACAGGAGAGATACTCTGGCAATATGATAAATGGGCAAACATTATACAGATTGCTCCGGCGCTAGATATTGGAGACGGTAGACTCATAGTTGTAGGGGGCTATGACAACGGTGTGGTAATGATACAGGTTCAGAAATCTTCCGATGGAAAATACAATATCAAAGAATTATTCTATCATAATACTTTCGGTGACCACACCAAACCCCCCATATTTTATAACGGGTATTTTTATGCACAATACTCGACAAACAACAGGCGCGATGGACTCTCATGTATGGACCTTAACGGAAAGGTTTTGTGGAAGACCATGCGCGAACCACTGTTTGACAAAGGCAGCATGATACTGGCCGATGGACTTATACTGGCAACCGATGGCCAGCATACCCTTTACCTGATAGAACCTGATCCATCGGGGTTCAAACCACTGGCATCAGCACAACTCCTGGGCGATGGACAAAACTGGGCTCCCATGGCTCTTGTTGATGGGAAACTGCTGCTGAGGGATCAAAGAAAATTAATATGTGTGAGAGTGGCTAAGTGATTCAGGGTAATTTTCAAGATGCTGGTTGATGGATGCGGTCCCGACTTAAGACGGGGCTCTTATTTAATATTAACATTCTGATCTCCTTTATCAGACTATTGAGAATGGAAGGTTTTACCTGCTCTCCGGAGTCAGCTAAACGAAAAAGAGTTATGCATGATACAGAAAATTTGGCTTCGGAGGGCAGGTGTGTTTTACTGAATAAGCATAAAAGAATAAAGGACTACTTAGAAAGCTGTATTATCAGTTTGTGAATAACTATCTGGCAGTGTAGCTTAAACCTTCATCATATTTAAAGAGTGCATAATTTTCACCTTCCATAAAACCTGGTACATACTCCTTCTGGTTTTCAACTGCTTCATCAGATACCGGAGTGGCAAAAGGCATTTTGCCATTTGGATTAAACTTGCCAGTTATAACATCCAGCAATAGATAATTTTGAAGATTTTATATCGGAAGAGGAATACTGCTTTTCTTCATCTTCAAGCCAGCACTGATTCCTCTCGATGCGTAATTATTTTAAACACTAAATTCTTTAGTACCCGGAGCGGGACTTGAACCCGCACAGCCGTTTGACTGGCCACAGGATTTTAAGTCCTGCGTGTCTACCGATTCCACCATCCGGGCGCCGTATATTTTTTCTCAACCAACTAGTCCTGTGTGTCGGACCCTGTCCCGGTTTATCGGGAGATTCCACCATCCGGGCAGCTCATCATTCCATGCTGCTGTAGTGAGAATGTAGAATGTCCGGTACAAAGATACTACAAAAAACTTTAAAATTTCATAAGTACCGGTCTGCCAAATCCTATTTTTTCAAGTGGTCTAAGCTGTGTTGCAGCATCACCAACAACAACATAATACATCTTTCCAGGGTCTATGTACTTACGGGCATATTCCAGTATTTTGTCAGAGGTCAGATCCTTAACAAATGCTTCCTCCTGCTTAATATAATCTTCAGGCAGGTTGTATGCACTCATTGTATTTAGCATATCAACAAGAGCACCGAGTGTTTCGAAGCGGAGAGCATTATTTTTCATCAGTGCCGACTTTGTAAAATCAACATAGTCCTGAGGAATATTCTCACGGTATTTTTCCATTTCGGTTTTGAAAATGTTCACTGATTCGAAGGTAGCATCTGTCCGAACGCGGGATGAAGCCGTAAAAGCTCCATAGTTTTTGCCTCCTGTGAAGGAAGACCTTGCACCATAGGTGTAGCCTTTCTCCTCGCGCAGTATCAGGTTGAAGATTCCGTTGAACGAACCACCCAGCTTGTAGTTGGCAACAGTTGCCGGATGAAAGTCGGGATGACCCCTTGGAATGGATGGTGTACCAATGGCTATTACCGACTGTTTTGCACCTGGAACATCAACAAAAATAATCTGCGACTTTTCAGGCTGAGGTGGTATTTTGAATTCCGGAATAACTACCTCTTTCGGTTGCCATCTGCTACTGAGCCCGGCAAGAGCAGCCTCGACCCGCTGCTGATCAACATCTCCCGCAACTAAGAAGCGGGTAACCGAAGGTGAGAAATATTTATTGTAGAAATCTTTCAGATCGTCAATTGTGATTGATGCGACCGACTCTTCTGTTCCTGTAAGGTCATAAGCAAGAATATTATCACCGTAAATGAATCTGTTAAGTGTGCGTGTAGCAAGGTAATCCGGACTTGCAAGGTTCCGTTTAAGGGTGTTTATTATTCTGCTTTTGGCCAGTGCAAACTGTTCTTCATCCCATCTTGGTTCGAGAAGCATTTCCTCTACCAGTGCAAGTGTCTTTTCGAAGTTTTTGGTAAGTGTATTAACACTTATTGTAATGTCCTCATTACTTGCTCTAACATTTATCGAAGCTCCCAGTAGTCCAATGGCATCCTCAAGTTCCTCGGGGGTTTTGTTTCTGGTTCCCTCATTCATGAGAGTTGCAACAAGGTTTGCCAGGCCCGCTTTATCAGGAGTATCGAGAAGACGTCCACCTTCTATTACAAGGGAATAGCTGACAAGTGGTAGTTCCGAATGTCTGATACCATATATCCTTATACCGTTTGCAAGTGATGATTTCCATGGTTTTGGAATAGTCACTTCGGGGTCAGGCCCGAGGGGTGGTTTTACACTCCGGTCAATTTTGGTGGGAGTTTTTGCAACTGGTTCTTCAGGCATGCCCTCAATGCTGACCTGTGTCTGTTTTGTAATATCTTCTTCCACAATATCTGCTTTTACAGCACCCTCGGCAATCAGATTTACCTGCCCTTTCGGAACAAAACTGGTTTCAACAAAGTTTTTGCCTTTTATATATTTTTCATAGGCTCTTTTTACATCTTCCATTGTAACAGCTTGAATATTTGCGAGGTCTTTTTTATAATATCCCGGATCGCCTGTATTCATTACATATTCTGCAAGTGTGAAAGCTTTTCCCTGCACACTTGAGAATCGGCTCACAAATTGTGTCTCATACTGTGCTTTAATCTTATTCAGGTCATCTTCAGTGAAACCTTCTTTTTCAAATCTTTCAAATGACTCAAAAATTGCCTTTTCCACCTCGGTGAGGTTGATCCCGGGATTCGCAGTAACTGATATTGTAAAACTACCCGCCAGCTCCTGTGATCCGTTCCTTGCCATAACGTTTGAAGTGAGCTTTTTCTCTTTTACAAGCACCTTGTACATGGATGATTTTCTTGAGCCTGCCAGAATTTCGCCGAGGAAATTCAGTGCATAAGAGTCTTTTGAATATCTTTCGACCGTGGGGAAAACCATAGTAAGACGTGGTGCCCTCGCAAAATTGTCTTCGTGGTAAAGTTTTACAGTCGAATTGAGAGTAACGTTCATGGGATTTCGTTTATCGACCTGTTCGCCAGCAGGTATTTCTCCGAAATATTTTTCCACAAGACCTTTTACCTGTTCTGATTCAAAATCGCCTGAAATAACAAGAAATGCATTATTAGGCACATAGAATTTCCGGTGGAAAGCTTTGACATCTTCAACAGTAGCATTTGCCAGATCCTCCATCCTGCCTATTACGGGCCAGCTATATGGATGTCCTTCAGGATACAGGTATTTCAGGATAAGTTCATTATTGAATCCGTAAGGAGCATTGTCAACACTTTCTCTTTTTTCATTCTGGACCACATTCTGCTGGATGGCAAAGGATTTTCTGGTAATAGTGTTTTCAAGATATCCCATCCGGTCCGATTCCATCCAGAGTGCCAGCTCAAGGGCATTTTTGGGGATTACTTCATAATAGTTGGTTCTGTCCTGACTGGTACTGCCGTTCAGAGTACCACCGGCGCTTTGAATGTTTCTGAAAAACTCGTCTTCGCCGACGTTTTCAGAGCGCTGGAACATCATATGCTCGAAAAGGTGAGCGAAGCCGGTTTTACCTCTGGATTCACGGCTGGAACCCACGTGATAATAAACAGCAACCGAAACAATGGGATCTGATTTGTCCTGATGAAGGACAACCGTAAGTCCGTTGGGAAGAGTGTATTTCTCAAATGGAATTGAAATAACAACTTCTTCGCCCTTTTTACAGGCCACTAAAGTTATTATTGCCAATAAAATTAGTGCAGGTAAGTAAAAACGTTTCATTTTGGTAGATTTTTGAGGCTAAAAATAATACAAATATTGTTGAAACAGCATAATTTGTTTAATAGAAATCTGATATATTTTGCCAATAAAAAAGAAAATCGCCGGTTACCGGTTGTCATCTGTCTTTTGCTGAAAACATACCGGTATACTTATGCATGAGTTGTAAACAGGCGGAATTCTTCTAAATTTGCAACTGAAATTAAACTTATTATCATGAAAAAAGGTTGTTTAATAGGACTCATTTTTGGTTCTCTTGCGGTACTTTTTGTAATTATAATGGTGCTATGGGGCATCAGGGTTTACAACAATATGGTTTCGATGAATGAAGCTGTTGTAAGTCAGTGGGGCAATGTAGAGACCCAGTACCAGCGCAGGATGGATCTGATTCCAAATTTTGTGAATACCGTAAAAGGTGCTGCAAATTTTGAGCAGCAGACTCTCACTCAGGTTATTGAAGCAAGGTCGAGGGCAACATCAGTTACTGTTGATCCTTCCAATCTGAGCGAGGAAGCACTTGCACGTTTCCAGGATGCTCAGGGAGAGATAAGCTCAGCACTTAGCAGGCTGATGGTGGTTGTGGAACAATATCCTGAGATAAAAGCCACACAGAATTTCAGGGACCTGCAGGTGGAGCTTGAAGGGACGGAAAACAGGATAGCTGTCGAAAGAAGGAAGTTCAATGAAGTTGCCCAGGCTTATAATGCCTATATCAAACGTTTCCCGAACAATTTCATTGCCAGTATAGGCGGATTCCAGCCCAAAGGGTACTTTAAGTCGGTTGAAGGTGCTGAAAAAGCCCCCGAGGTAAAATTTTAACAGGTGTGGAAACCATGAAAGCATCATCATTCTTTACAAAGGAGCAGAAAGAAACAATTTTATCAGCTATCAGGGAGGCTGAAAAGGAT
>JBASIK010000107.1:0-1803 GCA_049654745.1 Bacteroidales bacterium | reverse complement strand
TAATTCCTAGAATGAATAAAAAGACGATAGATATAGCTATGAAATATAGACCGGGAGACTTACGTATTTTATTCATTTTTGGAGGAAAAATTTTCTCGAAAACCGCGTATCTTTTGGCGGGTGAGGGTGCCTGTGCCGATGACGCCCAGGTCGTATTGTTTGGAAAGGTGTTCAACAGAGATGACTGTTTGGCTCATACAATAATTATTTCACATTCCAAAAAAATTAGACTGAAAAGTATTTCCTTACACTGTATCAATAAACGTCTTTTCGACGCGGTTGAATATCACTGCGCCGATGAAGAGCACCACCAGCATGAATGCTGCGCTGTAGCCGAGCCGCGCCCAGGAAACCGTCCCCTGCCCAAGGAAGCCCGCGCGGAATGTCTCCACAATAGGGGTGATCGGGTTCACGAGTGCGACCCAGCGCCAGTTTTCAGGGATGGAGGAAACTGGATATATCACGGGTGTGGCGTACATCCATAGCGAAACGCCAAAGCCGACCAGATAATTCAGATCGCGGTATTTGGTGGTCAGCGATGAAACGATAATGCCAAAGCCCAAGCCCAGCCCTGCCATCAGCAGGATAAGCAACGGCAAAGTCCATGCCCAGCTCGTGAAGCTGATGGCTGCGCCGCTTGCGGCAAAATAGGTGCGAAATCCCATGAACAAGGCAAATTGAATCGCCAGATTGATCATGGCTGAGATAACAATCGAGATGGGCATTACCAAACGGGGAAAGTAAACCTTACCGAAGAGATGCGCGTTCTGGATAAAGGTCTGAGAAGTGCCAGTCAGGCAATTGGAAAAATAACTCCAGAGCACGGTGCCTGACATATAAAACAGCATGGGGGGCAGACCATCTGTGGAAAGCCGGGCGATATTACCGAACACGACTGTAAAAACGAGCGAGTTCAGGATCGGCTGGATGATGAGCCAAAGCGGACCGAGGATGGTCTGCTTGTAGCGTGAAACAAAATCACGGCGGACGAACAGCGCGATCAGGTCGCGGTAGCGCCAAACATCCCCCAGCTGCAGGTCATACCACTTTTTGCGTGGAGTGATGACCAGATCCCATTCTTGTTGTTGCGTGGTACTCATTGTGCTTCTTTCGTTGTTTGAAGGAATTACGATCTGTTGGAAGTTTCATAAACCACAGGCGCGAGCGTAACTCGTCGCAAATTTGCGCTTGCTTCCTGATTCAAAATGTGCAATGTTCAGATATCACTCAAGTTAAGGGAAATAAACATTTGCAAGGTACCATGAATATGCAAATTGGCTGAGAAACAAAAAAACAAGTCCAGCGATGATGGCAGCTTCATATTTTTTCCAATCAAGTGATTGACTAATCAAATGAGAAATTGAGAAGGCGAGTGGTAAAACTAGCAAGCGACTAAATCTTACTGCTGCCCAAATTTCATAACTATTCAGCACTATAAAATAAATTAATACAGCCAAGGACATAGCTATTCCCCCATACCGTGATGCAGAAGGGTCTTTAATATTTAAGAAAATCGATATTATTGCCACTACTAGTATAATACTGATGAATAGGCCTTTGACTAACCCCTTTACTCCTCCTTGTTGGAATGTCCCTATAATGCCATCGAACAATGGCAGACCATTTTGGGATGCAATCTCAGCACTCATATTGCTTGAAACTAACCATGTAATTGATTGGTGATAATGGGAACCGAAAAGCCAAAGTGTGATTAATGGGATTGCAGTCAAAAAGAGAAGTGAAATATTTCGCTTAGAAAAGAATTCCTTTCTTCTGAAAAAATCAAAAATTATGATGAGGAAT
>JBASIK010000106.1:0-12747 GCA_049654745.1 Bacteroidales bacterium | reverse complement strand
TTGTTGCACCTGTAAAGATTATTCATCAGAGATTCATATTCCTCCCTGATCAGCTTCCTGTCCTCTTCATCAAAAAAATCCTTCTTGCTCATATTCAAACATCAAATGCAAATATAGTGCAATTAACGTTTTGTTGTTACTGAAGGAGTGAGGGGCTTTTTGTATTCCTTTATCTGTTCCTGATTACAGTAACAGTGCCACTTTTTTGAACCTTCTTACCTGCTGGAGTCGTAATTTTCAGGTACCAGAGATATACACCCGACGGAACAGGCCTACCGTCTTTCGTTCCGTCCCATGAATCCTGCCAGCTGGATGTTTTAAAAACAATCGTGTTTTTCGTATCGGTGATAACTAAAAGATATGAAACCGGCATAAATGATAATACAGGTTTAAAAAGGTCATTTATGTTGTCATTGTCAGGCGTAAAAGTATTGGGAACAAAAACTTTTTCTTCTATAGGCAAACAGACTTTGTTGGATCTGCTGGTGCCAGCAATACCCAGTTCATTAGGCGATTCATTGGCAATTATATAGAAGCATATTTCCGGCCCTGATATCCTGTACATTAAATCGGCATATCTGATGCTCATGGAAGAATCTTGAGCCAGAATGATGGCAAACTCACCTGGTCCGTCACCAAAGTCTGCCGCCACCTCCTGATTCAATATCCCTCCACGCCATCCTTTGTAGGGGTTCCACGACAATATCATAATATCCCCGGAATATTTTATTTCTGCAACTATATTACCGGCAATATTTGAATATACCGATGGAATGCCGCAATTATTAATGGCAGCCATTCTGTAATAATGCTTTTTGGAAATATCAGCCGTATTATCTGTATATCTGATATTGTTGCTCACATTAATTGTGAAATCTTTCACAAAAGAGAATTCAGATTCACCTTCCCTTTTTCTTTCGAGTCTGTAACTTCTTATCTCTGATTCAGGATCAACAGAAAATGATAGAAGTATTTCTCCATTATCGCTAACAGTTGCATAATCTGCATTTATCCATTCAGGATCTTCCTGCATTTTAACCTGCAGGCACTGTTTATTTGATGATGATTTCTGCCCATTTTCAAGAAGAGCTTCCACAACAATACAATAATTGACTCCATTACGTATGTTATTCAAATCGAAGTGGTTTTCGCCGGAATTGACTTTTCCGGCTTCATAACTATTTCCTCCATTTTCAGTGACTATTACCCTGTATTCATTAACTTTATAAGGGATTGACTCATAGAAATTCCATTTAATTTTCAGCATTCTTCTGCAAGTATCTGGTGCCACTTCAGCAAATATTGTTGAAAGCGAATTTGAAAGCGGGCTCACATTTCCGGCTGTGTCAAGTGCTGCTATTACATAAGCTTCGGACCTGAACCTCGAGCCTGAACCGACATTTAAGTAACTATTTGCCTCTGGATTAAAGATAGTATCAATTGCAAACCCTTCATTGTTTTTAAAGTAATAAATTACATATCCTGCTACATCGGGCGCAATGCTTTTTTTCCAGTAAAGCTCTGTAAAGCCTGATTCTGGCTGCACTGTAACCAGATTGAGCAAAGGAGAATCGGGTGGGTCGTTATCTGCCTGCCCGAACACTTCATTGAAAACAGCACAAGTAATAAAAATTGCAATATAAAATATTCTGTACATCATTTTTCCGGTCCGGCAATTACTGTATAGAGCTCACCTGTATCATAATACGACCGGGCAATATGAATTATTTCATCAGGAGTGATAGATTTTATCTTTTGAGCCAATGTCTGAAAATATGACATATCCATACCCGATTCCCACGCCAGCCTGAAACTCTCTGCCGTGGCAAAAGGGCCGTCGAACATCCTCACAAGGTCGCTCAACATGTAGTTTTTGACCATTTCGAGTTCTTTATCTTTTACAGGTTCTTTTTGCAATATTTTTATTTCCTTAAAGATCTCTTTAACAGCCTTTTGAGTGTATTTTTTACCTACTTCTGTTGCGATAAGCAGATAACCTGCAAGGTCTAATGAGACCAGATATGAACTTATTCCGTAAGTATAACCCTTTTCCTCCCGCAGATTTTTCATAAGTCGCGATCCGAAATATCCACCAAGTAAAGTATTAACAATCAGAAGGGAAGAGAAATCAGGATTGGACCTTTTAATTGTTTGAGAGCCTATACGTATGGCAGATTGGACGGCTCTTTCCTTCGGGATAAAAAGGTTTCTTTTTTTCTCTCCATAGGGAAGAGGAGGAGATTTTTTGCGATCAGCCGGATAATGCACAATACATCCTATATAATTATCCAGATACTCTATTACCCCGGAGGGTGTTTTTCCTGATACGAACAAAGTCATCTCCTGTGGGGTGTAATATCTCGAATGAAAGTTGCGGAGGTGCGCTGGTTTAATTCTGGAGAAGTCTTCTGCATTTAACCTCAGCCCATAAGGATGACTTTTCCCAAATACAGATTCAAAAAAATATTCATTCGCAATAGTACTCACTTTCTCCCTGTTAATTAAAAACCATTGTAACCTTCTGTTCATCAATGTTTTAAACTCGTCTTCCGGAAAACGTGGGCTAAAAATTATTTCCTTTAACAATTCCAGTGCTTTTGTAAAATGTCTGTTGAGAAATATTGCTGATATTATAGTCAAGTCTCTATCGGATGCAGCGTTGAATGTAATGCCATAGTAGTCAAGTTCGCGGTTTATTTCGCTGGCTGTCATGTGCTCAGAGCCTTCAGTGAGCATTCTGGCAGTGGTGGAGGATTGCAGCGGAATTTCTTCAGCCGTGAATCCTGCCCTGAAGACAAAATCAACTTTGGTAATTTCCTCATTTCCACCTTTAATGAAGTAAACAGGAACTTTGTTTGATAAAATTATTTTTTCCGGCTGGCTGATAAACTCAATGTTTACAGGATTTACCGGAGGTCGGTCAGATTTTTGGGTTTTCATAACTGTTTTGCTGCGGTGCTTATATAATATAATGTGTTACAACTTGTTTGTTTAAGGTAATTTCCGGCTGCCTCACTTACCATACCTGCAGTGACGTTTCTATAAAGTTCAATTTCGCTGTTGATGAGTGAAGCATCTCCAAGTACTTCATACTGAGATAGGGAAAGGACTTTGCCGAGAATATTTACCCGGTCCATTATGTGCTCAGCTTCAAATCTGTTTTTCACTTTTTCCATTTCCTTATCAGGTACAGGTGTGCTTTTTATTTCTTCAATGATCTTATTTAGTTCATTTTCAGCTTTTTCATAACTAACTCCATTCATCAGCCTGCCCTGAATTATAAGCAAACCGGGATCCAGGTCTCCGGTTAAGTATGCATTAATACTGCTGAAAAGTTTTTTCTCTCTGACTAAAATTCTTTGCAATCTGCCAGATTCTCCTGCTGCCAGAATATCTGTAAGCAGGTCAAGTGTTATAAATGAAGGATCTTTTCTGCTGCAGACATGCCAGGCTTTGTAGAGTGCATTTGCCGGGACATTTCTTTTTACTGTAAGTTTTCGGGCTGATTTCTGTGGAGGCTCTTCAGGAAAGGTCTCTGTAAGTACCTTGCGCATCTTGATTTTCCCGAACCACTTTTCTGCAAGCCGGAAAACATCATCAGCACCGACATTTCCTGCTACAACCATTATGCAATTGTTGGGCGCATAATACGAGTGGAAGAATTCTTTTATATCACCCAGTGTTACCTTTTTAATATGTTCTTCTTTCCCGATTGTTGGCCAGCGGTATGGATGAATTTTATATGCAAGCGGTCGGACCAGAAGAGTTGCATCACCATAGGGCTGATTTAAATAGGCCTGCCTGTATTCTTCAAGAACCACCATCTTCTGGTTGCTGAGGCTCTCTTCTGTGATGTTGAGTCCTTTCATCCTGTCCGATTCAAGCCAGAATGCAGTCTCAATATTTACAGCAGGTATGGTGAGGTAGTAATTTGTTATATCACTGTTTGTAAAAGCATTGTTTTCTCCTCCTGCAAGCTGAAGCTGGTCGTCAAAATCGGGCACACTTTCCGAACCTCTGAACATCAGGTGTTCAAAAAGATGAGCCAGACCTGTAAGTTCCGGATCTTCATTTCGCGATCCCACCATATAAACTAGACTTACTGCTGCAAGAGGAGTTGAGCTGTCTTCGTGAACTATTACCCTTAATCCATTATTCAGGCAGCATCTTTTTATTTCAATCATCAGGCAATAATAATATGAGTGAATGTCGTATGAGTGTTTATGTTAATATGCAAACATACTAAAAATATGATTTTACTTTGCTTATGTTTTTATCTTTGCATCGTCATGAAATTTGAAGAGCAAATTAAGAAACCTCTGAATAAAATTGTCTCCCGGCTGAGTCAGACACAGCTTATTTATCTGCTGAGCTTTGTAGTAGGATTGCTTGGTGCACTGATTGCATCAGTAATGAAAAATACAATTCATTTTACTGCCAATCTGGTTAACTCATCTTTTAGCACCGAGAAGGGTTTATTATTTTACTTTATTATTCCGTTTACGGGTGTGGTTCTTACTTATTTTTTTGTAAAGACATTTGTTAAGGATAATATCAGTCATGGCATAAGCCGTGTTCTACATGCCATATCTAAGAAGAAGAGCTATCTTAAAGCAAAAAATATATGGGCATCGGTAATTGCCGGAACGATAACAATTGGTTTTGGCGGCTCGGTGGGTGCTGAGGCTCCAATAGTGCTGGCAGGCTCATCAATAGGGTCCTCTGTAGGACGTTTCTTTAATCTGAATTACCGGCAGATTACACTCTTACTTGGTTGCGGTGCAGCAGGAGCTGTATCGGGAATATTCAAAGCTCCTATTGCAGGAATAGTTTTTACCCTTGAAATATTGATGCTCGACCTGACCATGTCATCAATAGTACCGTTGCTTATTTCATCGGTTACCGCTGCAACAGTAGCCTGGATATCAATGGGAGATCAAGTGCTCCTCTCTTTTTCGGTGAAAGAGGCCTTTCTTATCAATAATGTTCCCTTCTATTTGATTCTCGGAGTCTTCACAGGTCTTGTTTCTGTTTGGTTCTCAAAAATGACTATGATAACCGAGAAGCTGTATAATAAAATAAATAATCAGGGATTAAAGCTGCTTGCCGGAGGAACAGCCCTCAGTGTACTTGTGTTGCTTTTCCCTTCATTTTTTGGAGAAGGATACAATTCTGTGAAAAGTTTACTCGACGGAAATGAAAGCGTGTTAAATTCTGTGATATTAAGCTTTCTTCCTGATAGATGGTGGGCAATACTGATTATATCAGGTTTGATTGTTCTATTAAAAGTGTTTGCAACAAGCTCTACAAATGCAGCAGGAGGAATTGGAGGAGTTTTTGCACCTGTATTGTTTACAGGAGCAGTAGCAGGCTTTTTCGCTTCTAAAATAATAATGCACTATTCAGCAACTGAGATACCCGATAACAGATTTGTTCTCGCAGGAATGGCTGGTATGATGGCAGGAGTTATGCATGCCCCTCTAACCGCAATCTTTCTTATTGCCGAAATTACAGGAGGATACGACCTGCTGATACCCCTGATTATTACTTCCACAATATCATACATAACAGCAAGGACATTTACCAGATATTCAATATATCATGTACAACTCGCCGCACAGGGTGAACTTATTACACATCACAAGGATAAAGCAGTGCTAGTTGTAACAGACTGGAGAAAAGATATTGAAACTGACCTTATCTGTGTTAAACCTGATGACACACTGCGTGAACTCGTAAAAACAATTAAAAGGTCGAAAAGAAATATATTTCCTGTTGTGGATGAATATGGAGTACTTGAAGGCGTGGTCCTTCTCGATAATGTCAGAGAACTTATGTTTAATCCCGATTTATACGATGAAGTTCATGTTAGAGATTTAATGACAATCCCTCCAACATATATTGATATATCGGAAAGTATGGCCTCAGTTATGGAGGCATTCAACAGGACAGGGGAGTGGAACCTGCCTGTTCTAGATAAAGGACTTTATGTAGGCTTTATTTCAAAAGCAAGAATTTTCTCAACCTACAGGGATATGCTGCTTCAAATTTCAGAAGATTAATTTAGATGAAATTTATATTTTAAAACTTTTACCTAAAATTGCACAAGTATTAAACAATTTTGATTTAATAATTGAATATTGAATTAATTTTATCATTGCAGTCATAACTTGAATATGCTTGAAATTTCACATAAATTTTGCAAACTTAAATTATCGCATACTTTAACTCTGATAGTGATTTGTAAAACCATAATAATATATTGAATATTAACATAATACATTGAATAATGAAAAGAGACGAAGTCATTTTTGAAATTATCAGAAAAGAATTTGAACGCCAGGCAGAGGGTATAGAGCTTATTGCATCGGAGAATTTTGTGAGTCAGCAGGTACTTGAAGCTATGGGTTCTGTTTTAACAAACAAATATGCTGAAGGCTATCCAGGTAACAGATATTATGGAGGATGCGAATTTATTGATATGGCTGAGCAGGTAGCTATTGACAGACTGAAAATGCTTTTTGGTGCAGAATACGCCAATGTACAGCCTCATTCAGGTGCACAGGCAAATATGGCTGTTTTTATGGCTTATCTGAAACCCGGTGATACATTTATGGGACTTAATCTTTCACATGGTGGACATCTTTCGCATGGTTCTCCAGTCAATTCCTCCGGGATCCTTTACAGGGCTGTATCGTACGGGGTTAATGAGGAGACAGGTCTGGTGGATTATGATATGATGGAAGAAATTGCCCATCGAGAGAGGCCTAAACTTATTATTGGAGGAGCTTCGGCTTATTCGAGGGAGTGGGATTATGCAAGGATGAGGAAGATAGCAGATGATGTTGGAGCAGTATTGATGGTTGATATGGCTCATCCGGCCGGACTTATAGCTGCCGGTCTGCTTAACAATCCACTGAAATATGCACACATTGTGACTTCAACTACACATAAAACACTGAGAGGTCCGAGAGGCGGTATTATTTTGATGGGTAAAGATTATGAGAATCCATGGGGACTTACTACTCCTAAAGGAGAGATAAAGATGATGTCGTCGGTAATAAACTCTGCAGTTTTTCCCGGAGTACAGGGTGGCCCGCTTGAGCATATCATAGCAGCAAAGGCCGTTGCATTCGGTGAAGCACTCGAGCCTCAATTCAAAAAATATCAGATGCAGGTTAAAAGAAACGCAGCAGTAATGGCGGAAGCATTCATTAACAAGGGCTATAAAATCGTTTCGGGAGGCACTGACAACCATCTGATGCTGATAGATTTGCGAACAAAATTTCCGGATCTGTCAGGCAAAAAGGCAGAAAACACACTTGTCAGAGCAAAGATTACAGTAAATAAAAATATGGTTCCTTTCGATACCAGATCACCTTTCCTGACATCAGGTCTGAGGGTTGGTACTCCCGCTATAACAACAAGAGGATTAAAAGAAGAGCATATGCCGCTTATCGTTGAATTAATCGACGAAGTACTGACAAATATTGATAATGAGGAGGTTATTAACCGGGTTGGGGAAAAAGTCAAAGAGATGATGAAACCATTTCCGCTCTTTAATGAAAATGCATTTTTAGATTAATAACAGGTTAAATGCTCTTTTTTAATTTTTAATGTTAAATTTACATGTTAAAGTTCTGCCATGGATAAGGGTAAACTAATATTTGTGGTTGATGATGATCCTTTCGTAACAAGCCTCATTAAAAAACGCTTCACTTCTGAAGGTTATAATGTAGAGACTTTTGATTACGGCGAGGATTGCATAAAAGCAATGAGCCAGAAGCCTGACCTTGTGATACTTGATTATTATTTTACAAAACCTGGTCAGCAAGTTATGAATGGTATGGAAGTTTTTGACAGGATAAAAGAGATATACCCGGATGTTATTGTGATTATGCTGTCGGGGCAGGAAAAGGGTGAAGTTGTTCTTGAGCTGGCAAGAAAAGGAATAGATGATTATGTGATCAAAGACAATAATCTCCTCGACAATCTCTCGGTTTCAATAAAAGATCTTCTTGGATAATATTATTCGATTTTAAAATCTTATATTCCAGTCTTCTTATTTCAGAACGAAATTATATGTAATTGTTCCTTTTTGTATTACCGGAGCATCTGGTTTGGGTTCGAAAACAGCTTTTAGTGCGGCTTCTTTAGCTGCATTCAGAAGATATTCATCGAGTGTTGTAGAACTTTTTGCACCGGGAATTGCCTGGATTACTTTACCGTTTCTATCGACGCTTACCTCAACAACGACTCTTCCTTCTCCCTGGTAATCATATTTTGGTGGTGGTAACGACTGAAATCCTCTGCCTTCAAGGCTATAGGATATACCCCTGTCGCCAAGCCCTGATCCTTCACCTCTTATTTTTGAATCAGGTGAGCCTTCAGGAACACCCTGATTACCCTGGCCACCTGCCACGCCTTCACCTCTTGAATCCGTTCCGGCATTTTTTGACCCTGCAAGGGCATTCTTTGTTTTGTTAAGTATCTCATTAACTCTTTTCTGCTCTTCTTCAAGCCTTCTTCTTTCTTCTTCTTCCTTCTGCTTTTTCAGACGTTCAGCCTCCAGTTCAGCCTGTCGCTTTTTTTCTGCTTCAATCTGCTCCTGTTTTTTCTTTTCAGCTTCAGGGTCAGCTTTTTTAACTTCTGGTACCTCTTTATCAAAATCCTGGGTAAGAAGTGCTTCATCTTTTACTGTTGTCTCCTCCTGTGCCTGTACAGGTGGTGTAGCTTCAGGCTGAGAGGGAAGACCCGAAGGTTCTATCAAACCAGAGCCGGTGTCGTCAAAACCGAAATTAACCAGTATGCCCGATTCAGGTTTGTCAGGTAAACGTACCGAAAATCCAATTACAAGAAGGAGTATAAATAATCCTGCATGAAACAGAATTGTTCCTGCCAGACCCTTCCCTGTCTCTGAAGGTATCCTGCGAACACTGCTATTTTGGTGTAGTTGCAAGGATCAATTTGTAGTTGTTTTTCTGAGCTACATTTAAAACCTTTGTAACAACCCCGATCGGCACACTTTCATCAGTATGCAAAGCAATATAAATATCAGGGTTAGCACTAAGCTTTTGCTTCAGAACCGCCTCAAGATCATCAAAACTTATCTGCTGGCTCTCAACATAAAGTTTCAGGTCTTTTGTTATTGAAACAGTTGTCTGCGGCTTTGCAGATACCTGCACTGAACCTTTGGGCAGATTAAGTTTCAATGCTGTTGGATGAATTAGTGTTGATGTTAACATAAAGAAAATAAGTAAGTTAAATACAACATCCGTCATCCCGACAGAACTGAAACTTATATTTATCTTATTTCTTGTCGTTAGAGCCATCTTACTTACCGGTTTTTACAGGTTCGTTGAGTATATCCATGAATTCGGTTAGTGTAGCCTCAAGGTTGAACACAACTTTTTCAACTCTTTCAACGAGGAAGTTGTAAGCAAAGAAGCAAAGAATACCTATTGCCAGACCTGCTACTGTGGTTATAAGAGCTGTATAGATACCGCTCGACATGGTTGATATTTCAACATTGCTACCTGCCTGCGACATTGCATAAAATGATTTAACCATACCGATTACTGTACCAAGGAAGCCCAGCATTGGTTCTGCACCTGCAATAGTGGCAAGAGTCGGAAAACCTTTCTCAAGTTTTGAAATTTCAAGTTTCCCAACGTTCTCGATGGCAGTATTGATATCATGCAATGGCCTTCCCAGCCTGCTTATTCCTTTTTCGACCATCCTCGCCGAGGGTGAATCAGTTGATCTGCACAATGCAACGGCTGCATCAATTTTTCCGTCATGTATGTAATCCTTTATCCTGTTCATGAAGTTGAGGTCTTCTTTGCTTGCCCTTTTTATAACATAATACCTTTCAATGAAAATGTACGCTGCAATAAATGAGAGCAGAATTATAGGAATCATAACCCATCCGCCTTTTATGGCAAGATCAAGAAGAGTCATCTTCATTTCACCTGCACCCTGCAGGCCAGTATCCTGTGGAAGTAACAAAAGATATCCCATTATTTAATTCAGATTAAGTTATAAACAATTATAATTTACCCTGTTAATAGATTTTGGTTACAGATGCAAATTTATTTAAAAACGAGGCAATGTTTTTTATATTATTTCCGGTTTAATAACAAAAAGAGGTTATTTATCAACTACCTTAACTTCTTCCTCTTTTTTTCCGGGGCTTTTTTCCTTTTTAACGAATAAATCCCTGAATCTGTCGAAGTCCTGTTTGTAAAATATACCTATGCCCTGAGTATATTGTACTCCATTGTCAATATAGAGATTATCATTCGACCTGTTAAAAAACTTAAACCTGAGCCTTTCACTTATCTTGTATTCGATATCGAATGCTCCTGTAATAGTGTTTGTGCTTGATGTTCCAATTCTGCCAGCAGCCTGATTACCTGCAACGTCAAAATTTCCATTAATCGTTACCCTGTCATTAAGTAGCTGTGTTGATAGAGCGACTTGAAGTTCCTGTGAATTGGGAAGGGCAGATGAGCCCGGGCGGTATACCACACCTATATCAAAATCCTTGCTAATCTGTGACAACCAGTTGCTTAGCTGGTTTGAAAGCATTTCCATAGTTGTAACTCCTACCGTTGCAGAACCGATGTCAGCTTTTCTTGTTTGTATACCCGCTGAAGGGTCAGCATAGAAACTGTTCATAACCAGAAGGAAGAGGAACTGTTTACTCATTTCTTCCTCCGATTTAATCATACTTCGGAGATATGCCCTTGTCTCTTCATCAGCTGTTGGAAGATTAATGTCAAATCCTACGACAGGATTGAAAAGCTTGCCTGTAAGAATCAGGAGGCACTCTACTGGTATCCTCTCCTTAAGTTTTTCATCCGACAACATTCCAGGCATTATTTCGTAAAGTGATGCTTTTGTGCGGTAAACAGCCTTTATATCAATGTCTGCCCTGTCGAGTTCACCATTGAAGGTTATTTTGCCTCCACTTTGAACAGTAAACGACTTGTTTATAATATTACCAAGTGTAAACAAATAATCACCACTTTCAATAGCATAGTCACCGAAAATTTTAAAAACGCCTTTCCGGTCGAGACTCAGGTTAAGATTTCCTGAACCTGACCCTTTCATAATATCACCCGCCTTGGGGTCCATTATAAGTTGTATTTCGGCATCGGGTGTCACTTCAAGGTCGAAGGCCATCTCGAGGGCGGTTTTTGGTGATTGTGGTTGCTGGTAAACCACACTCTTTGATACCTCTTTCTGTTTTTCACTTTCGGAACTGATAAAAGATACGAATGTGTTTTCAGCAACTGACATTCCTGTATTAAGAGGGATGAAAAACCTTGTATTTCTGCCTGTTCTGGCTGAGATGTCAAACCTTAAAACCTGCCCTATCGTTTTTATTGTTGTAACTCCGCTGGCATATGCAGTACCGTAGAAGATTTCATTGTCTTTCTCCCTGGTATTGAGTACCATGCAGCCGTTGGTCCTTACTGTAAGGTCAACAGAATAATCTTTGAAGTTTTTGTGATATATCGAACCATTCAGCGAACCTGTATTGCCCCTTTCATCTCTGAAAACAATATTATTAAACCTGATGGCATTCTTGTCGAATCTTATACTGTCGCTGAAACGGTACTTTGTCTGAAGGTAATCTATTTTAATTGCTGAATTTTCTGCATAAAGTGAGCCAGTAAGTGTAATATTTCCAGGTTCACCCAGAAGGCGAACCTTACCCGATGCCATACCGCTGATATCCGATGCAAATGTTTTAAGGAGAGGGTTCAGTATTTCAATAGGAAGCCTGTCAGCACGGGCTGTAAGATCAATCAATCTGTTCTCTGGATCATAGTAACCTGTTATATCAAATGTCTTTTTACCATCAATATTGTTGTAGAATTCAATATCTGCCACTTTACTTGACTTATTCCAGGCAGAACTGATTGTAACTGTACCGTAATTGCTTTCAAGTAAAGCAAAATTGTTTATGCGGATATTGCTTTCAAACATGAAATTCCTGTAGATATCTGTAAGACTTATTGTTCCACTGAGAATTCCGCCAATTGCCAGATGAATTGTATTTTTCTCACCTGCTTTCTTTTCATAAAGATTGTTCAGTCCACTTATATCTATGTTATTGAGCTTAATATAAATGGTGTCCTGCCTGTCGTGTGACGCAGATCCCTCAATGCTGAAATAATTCTCATTACTGGAAATCAAAAATCTGGAAATTTTGATGGAGTTAGTATCTATAATTATTTCAGCCGGATTGATATCCCATTTGTTATTCCTGACATAAATTTCGCCTGGCAGAATTCCGAGTTTTAAATAATACTTTTTCCCAGTAATTCCATTATCTGACTTGCTTACAAATTCTCCTTCAGCTTTAAATGTTCCCCTGTTTGCAACCTTGCTTCTGTCGTCCCATTCCATTGCAGTCTGGAAATGATCAGGGAATGTTGACAGACCTATTTTGAAATTTTTCAATTCAGTCAAATTAAGAATACTTAATGATGAGGTTGAAATTCCTCCTTTGAACAGGGAGTCGTTGTAATTAAGATCAAATGAGAGATTGCTGAAATAATTGTTTTTTATTCCGAGTGTGCCAATAGTCCCGTTTATGTGAATAATACTATCAGGTTGTACAAATCCTGATATTATTGAGTTTTCAGATATTGATAGTCCTGTTTTAAGGAAATTATTTAAAGCATTTATATTCTTGAAATTAACTTTCAGTCTGAAGTTATTGGTATTGTTTTC
>JBASIK010000105.1:0-10395 GCA_049654745.1 Bacteroidales bacterium | reverse complement strand
TGTTGCCCAGATGGTCCCTGAGGGAATACTCATACAGAAACCTCCGGGGCGACTGGGTGTAATCTGTTTTTCCATATCCCCTACAGGGAATTAATATGGCACGTTTATCCTGAGGCTATAATAAGTTAACCGCTACGCGGTATAATCCGTGAATCTTCTTGCCATTTTTATAAAGATCCCATTTTTTGAGATAAAATGAATAATATCTGTTTCAAAGTCAAAAATATTTTTGATTCCTTTATTCCATTATTACTAGCAGTATTTTTGCACAAACATCTAATTAAAGCGGTTTTAGTACCATATGTATTACAACATCATGGACAGCTTTGGTAAAAAACTTTGGGAGTGCCGGGAAGCCAAAGGGCTTTCACAGAAGGAACTGGCAGAACTTCTTAATACTTCTTATCCTGTTATCGGTAAATATGAACGGGATAAGATGGAGCTAAGCATTGAAGCTGCAAAAAAATAGCAAAACTGGTTGATACAACTGTTGGTTATCTTTTGGGAGAGACCGAACAGGAAGATTTATTTAAAGACCCCGATATGCTTAAAAAACTCTATGAAATTGAGAAAATGGATAAAGAAGATAAAAACCACATCCTTTACGCCATTGACGGGCTTATTAAAAGTGTGAAGATTAAAAATATTGCTGCTTTATAAAACATTAAGCTTTCAGATTGGTAAGGCTTAATTGTTTATTTCTTGAGGTTTCCTGAGCAATTCTCAACTTTTATCTGGTAAATATGATTGTCCTTATCTACTAAAAAGTGAGTATAAAAAAATACATCACTCTCCTGTAATTTCGGTGGATTTTCTTTTAAGGTAAACAAAGAACAATCAGGATAGTTGAAGGATGCAAAATACCAATAATATGTGTTATTAATAATTGGCGCATCTCCACAGACTTTAATTAGCTTTATATTATAACTTTTCCCAGTCATGATATGACAGTTTAATTCATTCCCCAAAGGAAGCATCTTACCCGCTTTCTTTTTTTTTTTTAGTGGGAATGGGAAATTGCCCCCTATAATTAAAAGTATAACTAATCGTATCATTCAGAATAAATTCGAGAACCGATTTATAAACATCACGGTCAGTATTATCAAATATAAATAGCCTTTCTTCACTAATTATTTTCAAATAAGCATTTTTTAAAACAATTGTATCACTGCTACATTCATTAATCTGGCAATTCCCGTAGTTTATAAAGAACAAGAAAAATATAAGGGTTATATTCAGTTTTTTCATAGCTATCTTATTCTTGTTGCAGGTGTAATAATTCTCCCCCCTACTAAATTACCCCTGGTAGCATCGATAACAGGTCTGCCAGTAGAATAAAATTCACCCGGTTTAACAACTAAACCACTACTATGAGTAAATTGATAAGAAGCAGTACCATAAGTAAATGTGACTACAACATTATATCCAGTATTTGAAGAATTTGGAACTATATTATTCGACTCTGTTCTGGGAGCGTAGGGAATACCTAACATGGAAGTAACAATTCTTCCTTCGGCTTGAAGCCCTGCCTGATGTACAGGTGAATTACTAAAATCTCCTAAGTTAGGAGTTCTATTAGCTGCATTGCCGTATCCCCCTTCACCAGTTGTGGCCATGCGTTCTGAAAAAACATGTCCAATCAGACCCGCTACCATTGCGGCATCCCCTATACTTTGCAGATCTCCAACATCAAGTGCGCCGGTTTGATAACTATCAACAAGTACATTATCCTTATTCTTCACAATGTCAACAAGAATAACACCATTCCCGGTAATGGCTTGTTCCATTATTTGAGATAATTCACCGGAAACAGTTCCATTTGTTTCTAGATTTAAATTCTCGGAAGTTCTTACAAGGTAACCATTTTGGACAGCATAAGTATTTCCTGTACGGGCATTAAGCATACTGATAAACTGGTCAACGTTTTTTTGCCTTCCTGTAACCTGGACAGAATCACCGTTAACATCAATCATTAATACAGGATTATTAGCTCCGTATTGATATGGGGTCATCCAGTTATACTTCTCAGCGAATCTGTCCTGCGTGTGAAACCGCCCTAATTGTGCGTCATACATACGCCAGCCGTAATCCAACCAGTTCAGACTCTCCGATGTCATCTTCTCCGGGTTTATCTCTTTGCCATTATAAAGATACCTGTTTTGGGGATACGATGGTAAACCATAATCCGACTTTTTCATGACCTTCCATGAGAGTTTGCCCCCCAACCTCCCAATAGGGGGGCTATTCCCTTTTACACTAATAAAGCAGAGAAAAATATTTGAAGGCAATTGGTTATTAAAGATTATGCTTTATTCAAAGCTCCGTATGAGCGAAATGTTTGCAGCAAAAGGTTCAGAATGATTACCGTCGCCGGGACGAAAAGCCGGTCAAAAAGTTAGACCTCCGTTCCCGGCGAAATGAAAACGCAAAGTGATCGTTTCTGCTACAGCCAGAGCAATGGAAAGTGTTTGTCTTGGGGTAGATCTTCAGGCTGGGGTATTCGTCGCCATGGAAAGGACATTTCAAAAAGTTGTGGCGGTCGAGCTTGAGGTAGTAATGGTTCAGGACAGTTGAGATTGAAAGGCGCTGTCTTATATCAGAGATTGCAATGTTTTGATAATTTAACAATTTCGTCCACACACAAAATTTTCTTTACACCATCTGAGTTTCAGCGAAAGACTTAAAAAAGCACGCCTCGAGAAAGGGCATTCAAAGAGCGACCTGGCAAAGGAGATTAACGTGCATTACTCCCAGATCGGACGGTATGAAGAAAAGGGGGCACAACCCTCTGCAGATATTCTTGCTAAGCTGGCTAATGCACTGGAAGTTTCTTCGGATTTCCTTACAAATGGCTCTACCGATGAACTGGCTGAAAATACTCTAAGCGATAAGGAACTGTTGAACCAATTCAAGGCTATTGAAAAAATGCCTGACAAGGATAAAAGTGTCATTAAAACTTTGATCGATGCTTTCATTACTAAAAGGCAAATTCAAAAATTAGCACTGTAATGGAAAACATTAGACTGGAATATCAAAAAGTGATAGATCAAACTACAAGCATCTATGCAACTATCTTCTCCGGCATTATTGTATTTTCTATGCCTAACATCTTTCCATTGTCTCCTAAATCCTCCAGTATTATTACAGTAGCCGGTGCATTGCTTTCTGTGGTTTCTTTTGTATGGTGGTTCAAGATTAATTATTGGCACAAATTACTCAAAGCTGAACTTAAATATAAAGCTGAAAACAACCAGGATTTTAAAAATTACAATGATTTCATTATTGCAGAACTTAAAGCACTTCCTAAGAAGCCAAAGGAGAAAGATATACAATATACTTATTTTATTGAAGATACTTTGCCTAAACTTCTTTGCATACTATCGTTCACTGCAATGGTTGTTGGTATATTGGCTTTGTTATTATCATCTCTTATTCATCATAAATAAAACTCCCGGTTTTTTCATAAAATGCAAAAGCCTCGGTTCCCCGAGGCTTTGATTTATTTTATTTCTTTCTAATATTTAATACTAATTGTATCAACTAATACTTTCTGATTTTTTAAAATTACACGTACTGCTTCTATAGTATAGGAAGGAAGAACTATACCCTTAGGTTGGCTGCCTTTTATTTTATCTTTATCCCAAGTATTAATCAGTTCTAATGTTTCGTCTTTAAATGGATAATTATCTTTTCTTATTTGTAAATTACTCTGTCCATATGAGTAATTTACATTTCCTTCTCTATTCCAAATCTTACCATAAATAAAGCCGCTCTCATATTCCCAGAGACTAATTAAATAAACAGTATCTGTCTCAAGGTTTATAAAATTTAGAACCTTCTTTTTATATAAATCTTTCCTAATTTGGTTCATAAGCTTAGTTTTCTCTGATGTTTGCTTCTTTATACTATTAGAAAGTTTAGCAAATGGAGATGAACAACTACCATTAATAAACAAAGTAATGGCAATAAATACCGTATATTTCTCAATCTTATTTATAAACATAACGAAGTAATATATTGGTAACTTTTTGATAATTTGTAGTTCCATTTAATTGAATATATAAACTTGAGTTACCTTGTATAAGTCGAGTTTGTGAAATACCATTACCAGAAACATCAGCAGCATAATGTGTTCTTAGAGGTAATCCATTTTCAGCTCTTAACTTATTTTCTACATGAGTAGAATATAATTCACAGTTTGGTATATTATAACTAATGCCAGTATTCGGATCAGTAATTGTTTGCCAAGTATTACTATTGTAAGTATTATTGAGCGCATCTTGTACGTGAGCCATTTCATGCCCTAAACTAATAAAAGATTCACTTACTTGACCTCCATTTTGCGTTGGTATTAGTGCGGTTGAATTTGGATTAAAATCAATAGACCAACTCCGACCAGCAAAAACTGCCTGATTCTTTCCACTGGTTATATTAAAATCTATATTCTTAGATGAACCTGCAAGATCATCAACTAAAGCTTTTCCTTCTTTACCTAAACTTAATCTGGCTAATGCACTATTTACCGCATTTAAATTCTTGTCTTTACCTACAAATAGGTTGCCTTTTTTATCGTACATACCATATCCATATTGCTCTGTATATCCATAGTAATAACTATTTCCTTTTGTATCCTTTACCCAAATACTGTCTCCATTTACATCAACAAATAAAACTGGATTTCCTGCAGCATACTGGTATGGTGAAAGGCCGTAATATTTCTCGGCAAACCTGTCTTGGGTAGTAAACCTTCCTAATTCCGGATCATAGAACCTTGCGCCGTAATCAAACAAGTTCAGGCTCTCCGATGTCATCTTCTCAGGGTTTATCTCTTTGCCATTATAAAGATACCTGTTTTGGGGATACGATGGTAAACCATAATCCGACTTTTTCATGATTAATCCAAATGGGTAATAACTGGCTTTCTGAATTATCTCAACTCCGCCCTGTAAATCTTTGCCCATAAAAACTACCCGCGTGTTGCCCAGATGGTCCCTGAGGGAATATTCGTACACAATCCTCCGGGGCGACTGAGTGTAATCTGCTACCAGACGGCCTTCCTCGGTAAGTATATAACTCAATTGACCCCCCTCGTAAACAATGTTGCCGTTGTACTGAATAACCTCTTCAGGTGAACCAGACTTAACTACACGCTTTATCACCTTCGCCCCTGTGGCATCGTACTGGAAAAATATCCGGTTGTTACTCCCAAAATCAAGGTCAACCGGCAGGTTAAGAACCCGGTTATAAACTATATCTATATTCTTTGCCCCATCATGCTTCATGTTACCATTGGAATCATACTCGTAATCAACACTGCTGCCCGGATAGTCATCAACCTCGCTGTTTGATGTCCCCGTATCCGTAACCCTCAACAACTGATTCGACCGGTTATTGTTCGCATAAGTATAAACGAGATTGTCAACCAGAATATTATTGTATTTTCTCTGAAGAGCCTTTATATTACCGTTTTTATCATACTGAGAAATATTTTCAGTATAATAGTTCTGGTTCTGGTTTAATCCGCTACCCTCGGCATAGTTGGTCTGCATCAAACGGTTCAGATTATCGTAGGTAAACTGGAAACCTCGCACCGGCTCATCCTTTATTCCCCATTTTATACCCGATATATTCCCATTGTACATTCCTTCTGCAAGTGCAAGACCGCCAAGTCCCTCAGTTTTATCATAAAACAACTGCATGCCAAATACATCATTGTCATCTCCCAGTCCAGGGTCGTTTATCTTCGTCAACCAGCCGCGAATATTATAAAAATAATCCACTTTCTGTACAAAACTCCTATCTCCCTCGATCTGGTCAGAATGAAGATATCTGGTAATCAGCATGCCTGTTTCATTATATTTCAATATATTAAGCGTAATTTCATTCTGGTCGTTAACCTTCAGTTTTGTCTCAATCAGCCGGCCGGTATGATCGTAGGTAAATCTTTTTTCAACTTTTAAATGTTCATTCCCCCTATGATATTCCTCTTTTGTCCGTATAAGATCATAAGTAATATCCTCATAAATATTGCTGGTGACATTTATACCATTCATATGATCTTTAGTTATAACTCTCAGGAGATTCCCATATTTATCAAAATAGTTCACAGTATAGGCTTCTGCTTGCGGAACATTAAAGTTATCGGCGGAAGATTTAATAACTTTTGTCATTCTGCCGGTTACTTTGCCTGTGGGAGTAAGGTCGGTAATCGATGAAAAATTATAACCTCCCTCATCAAATCTGTACGAATTGAGACTGTCTGATAAATTCATCCCTGATATAAAATTGTAATTATCATAATATGTTACTGTATATACTATTCCACCTGTTGTTGGAAAAGAAGTGCTGGTATAACCGTATGTGCCAGGGAAAGATATTGATTCATTCATCGACCCTGCCTGAATCAGAGACTTCACCGCAACCGTACCTCCGGTAACAGTAACTACTCCTGTAACTACTGGTCGGTTCAACTGATCATATTTTATAAATGACCATTCATTCTCAGCAGCCTGTTGACTGTTTTGAGTAGCTCTTAACCGGTCGCGGTCGTCGTAAACCATTTTTATGCATCCTCCGCCAGGAATTTTCTTCTCGACCATCAGGTTCCTGTCGTTATATAAATAATAATAACATAGAGACGTATCGGAGTCCGGATCATTGGCTTCGGGAGGAACAACACACCTTAATAACCCAAAATCATCATATATATATGCAGTACGTAGCCATTCACTTCCGAGTTTTGTCTCTTTTCTTACAATCTGTCCAAGTTTATCTTTATACTCTCTTGAATAGTTACCCTGTTCATCTATTGTTTCAACAATATAAAGAGAATTTATCGGGTAATTAAATGAACTGTAAGCATAATCTCCTGTAACATTCCATCCCTGAACAGGTGCACCATTTGTTAAGTAGTTGAATGAAATATTTTTATTATTGCTTGCCCAGTTTTGTCCGGGGCCTGTCTGCTTCACAATCCTATTTAATGGAGAATTGTCAAAATCAAAATTGGTAAATGCCCGGTTATCAGCCTCAATGTTATCAGGGGTAGACAGACTATAATAATTATTAACTGTTTGTTCAGACACGTTAGTTCTGAATCCACCAGTTCTTGTCCCAGTGTAAGGAAGTGTTTTTATTGCTTCACGTCCAAAATTGTCATAAAGGAAAGGTTGAATAATGTCATTACCTGATGGACTAAAACCAACTTTTATTGATTGTGAAGGCCTTCCAAGTCCGTCAAAATACTGAATTTCCTGAGTATGACGAAAAACGCCTGTTTCATTATTAATTTTTGGCTCACGGTAAATAATTGTATTAATATAATTTTGTGTTGTAGTACCTGATACTGGAGCAACAGGATCAAGCAGGAGGTTTCCACCTGAATAATTCTGCCCTAATGTGTCTCCTATATAAGCATAAAATGATGCGCCAGGTGCTGTCTGAAACCCTGCAGCTAGCGTAATTGTACCCGGTGAAGGTACTGACACTATAACATTTCCTGTAATTGTCTGGTTAAGTACTATGTTTGTTTGAGAAAAAATCTCACCGCCTTCTATTAATAATATAAACAGGAACGTTGTTATTATATATCTTATTAACATTCTTGTTTGAATTTATTGTTTTACGACTCGTGTGACGACATAACTATCTGTTTTAATCCTGTTCATTATTTTCAGGTTATAAACACCAGACTTTAATTTTTTTATATCTATTTCTCTTTCTTCTCCGGGAAAATATCTGTAAATTAATTGCCTGTAATACTTCTTTCCCTGATCATCTGAAAGCTCGACAATTAAATCAATAGGTTCTTCAGTAAAAAAATACCAGAGTATTCTGTCATTTGCCGGATTAGGATATACAACTAACTTACCGGGTGATATACCGAAGGAATAGTTTTTGTCAAGAAATGTAATTTTTATTGTATCGGTATAAATACATTCTAATGAATCTGTTACAGTGAGCCAATATTCATATGTACCAGGCTGTTCGTTAAGGGTTTTTGCCAGATAATAATTTTTTGATGAGAAATCGTTCCATATATAAGATTTAAAATTATCAGGTGCTTTAAGAAGAAGCGAATCTTTCAAACCTAAGGTGGTATCCTGCCCTAACGTAAAATAAGGTAATTGATATTCTGTTATGTTAATTGAGTCTGAATGAACGCATCCCTTCCTGTCTGTTACAGTAACTTTATTATTACCAGGTTTATCAATTATTATTGAGTATTTATTTAGGATAGTGTCATTCCATATTACTTTTGTAAATGTCTTTTTCACGCTTAACACTGTATAAGCGCCTGTGCAAAAGAAAGGATCACCATTAATTACAGGTTTTATTTCCGGGCAGTTAAAATATTTGCCAATAAATATATCCTGGTCCCCGTAAGAAGATAGTGTTATTTGACCTTTCTCAATTGTACCCCTGAAGCTTCCGGTAAAATACATATTTCCTTTTTTATCAAGCAATGACTCATTACTAAAATTCCTGCTTTCACCCGAAACGAAATCGGCCCATATGGCCTCTCCTTCAGAAGAAATCTGAAGAATTATTGCGGAGTTACTCTGAAATTCAGGTTCAATTCGGAGTGAATCAATAATTAAAGTATCACCAATTGAACCTGAAATTATTGCACCGTTGTTTATGTCAATGTTGAGATGATTGAAATAATCATAATACCAGGTTCCAATACTTCTTATCCATTGAATATTGCCGTCCTCAAATAATTTTATAATAAACCCATCTGTATAGCCTTCAGTAATTAAAACCGTGTCAGGAAGAAACAATTTTGAAGAATAAGACCCGGTTGCATATATGTTCCCGTTGTTATCTGATTTGACCGAGCAAAAATTTAAATATTCATTACTGAAATATGGAATTGCCCATTTAATTTGAAGATTTCTATCAAACTTTACCATGTAACTGGAAACCTTAGCTTCAGTGGGGATTCTACCTGTATTTGATCCAAAAATTTCATCAGGTTTGCCAACAGTACATGACATTATTATATTTCCTGATAAATCAACCGTAATAGATTGTAATTGATCATCCGAATTGCCTCCAAAAGTTTCCAGTTTTTCAACAACACCTGATGGAGTCAATCTGGCAATAAAAATATCTTTCCCTCCTTTGCTGGAAATACTTATATTTTCAGCTTTTAATTTGCCATTGTATATCCCGGCTGCGTAAATAAAACCCGCCTTTTCAACTTCAGTGTAAAACAACAAAGCCTCGCCTTCAAAATGAATTGTTGTAACCCAATTAAAATTCCCTTTAATATCAAGTGAACTGATAAAGAGTCTTGCGTTTTTTTCAGGTAATTCTTTTTTACCCAAAATTACAGTGTCGGATAATAATCCCCCTATTATTACCTTATCGTTATCAGAAATATTTATGCATGTGATGTTATCCTTACCTTTTCCCCCAATATTATAAATATCTAAAAGAGTGCCATCATCTTTAAATTTAGCAATGAACCCATCCTGATTGCCATGTGATTTTATTTCTTTTTGCCCGATAAAAAGCGTTCTCGAAAAGTTACCTGTCATGTAAATATTATTTTTGGAATCGCATGCTAATCCGGTTGAAAAATCCCACGAATCACCACCAACCTGTTCAATCCATTGCCATGTCTTTTGAGTTTGTGGAAATATCTGCACTATACTACTACAGAAGAAAAAACATAATAAAAGGTGCATTGAAACATAATGATTTTTTCCTGTCACTATATGTAATTTCATATATTTTACTGTTACTTTTTATAATTGTATTCATAAGTCTTAAGTATGTGGCCATCATGATCTCTGATTAGTTTCAAACGGCCGAATGAGTCATATTCGTAATAGATTGTAATTCCATTAGGGTCAGTTTGGGACGTTATGCCTATTTGAGGTTTGAATGTAAAAAATGTTATCATTGCGTTAGGAAAAGATTGTCTGATTCGTTGCTGCTCTCCAACATTCCCTGCTTCAAGCAGTGCTATATTTGGAGAAATTGCGTTAACTTCATTAAACGTTGCGTTTTTTATTTCAGCAACAGGATAGGTTTTATTATATCCCCATAAATATGTAAAAACTGATCCATCACGTAAATTGTATTGCAGTACGTTACCTTTTTCGTCATAATTGAAAAATTGAATTTTATCATAATAGTTTAAACTATTTTTAGCATAACTTATAACTTCTGGTTCAATAATTCTGTTATTCCAGTTTTTATATTGAGTCTTGGTTTTTTCGTATGAATTATTTTTAGTTATAGTCTGTTCAATTAAATAACTCAAGTTGCTAGTTAGAGAATTTAAAAATATTTTATAAAATATTGATAATCAGCATAAAAATGTTAATAAGTTTATATAATATGTTGATAATCAAACACATGAAAGTTTGTATTTAGCAAAAA
>JBASIK010000104.1:0-16738 GCA_049654745.1 Bacteroidales bacterium | reverse complement strand
GTCGTAGAAGCTTATATTTCCTATTTTTTCACTCATACCAAAGTAAGCCACCATTGCATAAGCCTGTTTGGTAACTTTTTCGAGGTCGCTGAGTGCCCCGGTTGATATTTTACCGAACACCAGTTGTTCTGCTGCTCTTCCGCCCATAGCATATGCCATCTCGTCGAGTATCTGTTCGCGTGTTGTCAGCTGACGCTCTTCGGGCAGATACCATGCTGCTCCGAGTGCTTTCCCGCGTGGAATTATGGTCACCTTTACAAGCGGGCTGGCATGCTCAAGCAACCAGCTCACAGTTGCATGTCCGGCTTCGTGGTATGCAATGGTCTTTTTTTCTTCGTATGATATTATCTTGTTTTTCTTCTCAAGGCCTCCTATAATTCTGTCAATTGCATCAAGAAAGTCCTGTTTTTCTATTACAGTTTTGTTCTTTCTTGCAGCTATCAGGGCTGCTTCGTTGCATACGTTTGCGATATCGGCTCCTGAAAAACCTGGTGTCTGGCGGGCAAGGAAGGATACATCAAGGTCTTTTTCAAGCTTTAATGGACGCATGTGTACCTTAAAAATTGCTTCCCTTTCCTTGAGGTCGGGAAGCTCAACATGTATCTGCCTGTCGAACCTGCCGGCACGCAGAAGTGCCCTGTCGAGAATATCGGCACGGTTGGTTGCTGCCAGAATAATCACTCCCATATTTGTTCCGAAGCCATCCATCTCTGTAAGCAACTGATTTAATGTGCTTTCCCTTTCATCATTGGCACCGAAATTAGGATTGCGCCCTCTTGCCCTTCCTATGGCATCTATCTCGTCGATGAAGACAATACATGGTGCCTTCTCTTTTGCCTGTTTGAACAAATCCCTTACACGTGAGGCACCTACCCCAACAAACATTTCAACAAACTCCGAACCCGAGATTGAAAAGAAAGGCACATTGGCTTCACCCGCTACAGCCTTAGCAAGCAGTGTCTTCCCCGTTCCCGGAGGACCAATGAGAAGTGCGCCCTTGGGTATCTTACCCCCCAGCTGGGTGTACTTCTTCGGATTCTTCAGAAAATCAACTATCTCCATCACCTCGGTCTTTGCTTCCTCAAGACCTGCAACATCGCTGAAATTAATCTTTACACTCGTGTCTTTGTCAAATATCTGAGGCCTCGATTTTCCAACACTGAAAATTCCTCCCGAACCTCCTGCAGCACCTCCTGTAACCTTCTTCATAATAAAAATCCAGAGAACAAGCAGGAACAAAAAAGGAAGCATCCAACCAAGTATGTCGGCCAGATAATTTTTGCGGTTAATATATTCGGGATAAATTATCTCATCATCGGTATAACCCGACGCTTTTTGAGTATCAATCAGAAATGTTTCAAACCGGCTCAGGTCGCCAATATTGTAAATATAATGAGGTCTTGGGCCAGATAAACCTGTGGTGGAGGTGTTTTTAGCAACTTTTGAGTGTTTATCCGACTCCAGCGCTTTTTCATTCAGGTAAATCTCTGCCTGGTCTTTATTTACAACTATAATCTTCTCAATTTCACGACTGGTAAGTAATTCCCTGAGTTTACCGGTATTGATTTTCTCAACGGTTTTACCTCCGTAAAATATCTGAAAAAACAAAATGGATAATGCAATGATGGCAAAAATCCAGTTCGAATTGAACCTGGGTTTCTGGTTTTTGTCACCCTGCTTTCCCTGGTTACTATTTTCTCTTCTTTCTTCCGGCATAATTCTTTTTTACCTTAACAATATCTTCAAGTTTTTCAATTTCTGCGTCAGCCCATAACGATTCCAGACTGTAAAAATTTCTGTACTCTTCCTGAAAAATATGTACTACAACATCGATATAATCAAGAAGCACCCAGAAACAATTCTCCAGTCCTTCTATATGAGACGGTTTTTCACCTGTCTCTTTTCTAACCATTTCCTCAACAGAACTCGTAATAGCATCTACCTGAGTAACAGAATTCCCGTGGCAAATTATAAAGTAATCCGTAATCCTGTTTTCAAAAGTTCTTAAGTCTATTTTAATTACATCTTTACCCTGCTTCTCAAAAATACCCTTCACAACACTTTTTAAAAGCAATTCTGTTCCGTCAGGCTTTTTTTTCATTAAAAAATTCTCTTTATTTTGCAAATGCAAAAGTACAAACAATTATCAGTATTTTTGTAAAAGCCTGCCAATTTTTGCAAGATTAATACCGTATTGTATTAAATTAACTGTAAAAACATTAACTTTTACAAACAAATATTATTATGATAATCGGTTCCAGAAAAGTCTACTTTGAAAAATTATCATCAACCAATACTCATGCCGCAGCCATGCTGAGAAAAGGCAGGGTACTGGAAGGAACTATAGTATATACAGGTTTCCAGACTGCAGGTAAAGGGCAGGCCGGAAACAGATGGGAAAGTGAAAAGGACAAGAATCTGCTGCTTAGTGTTATTCTCTACCCCACCACAATCAGGGCCGACAGACAGTTTCTGATTTCAAAAGTTATTTCACTGGGTGTGAGTGATTTTCTGAGGACATATGTGTATGACGTTACAATAAAATGGCCTAACGATATCTATGTAAAGAATGAAAAAATTGCTGGAATTCTTATTGAAAATTCCATTATCAGAAATGAAATTGACCATTCCATTGCAGGCATAGGGATTAACATAAATCAGCAGCATTTTCCCCGCCATCTGCCCAACCCAACTTCACTGAAAATCCTCACCGGAAAGGATTACGACCTTGAGCAGTGCCTCAACGAACTGGCTGCCAAGCTCGATGCCCGCTACAAACTACTTCTTTATAATCGCATAGGAAGAATAGAAGAAGATTACAAAAACTCGCTCTACCGCTTCGGCCAGTTCACAGAATTCAGTGATAACAGGGGGGTTTTCGAAGGAAAGATTATTTCGGTAACCGATACTGGAAGAATCCAGATAGAGGACAGAAGAGGAAGAATTTATGAATACGGTTTCAATGAGGTAGACTTTCTTTAATCATTCCATCCCGAAAAATTTTCCATCTCATTTACAATCGCACCGAACACAGCATCGAGCTGTGGCTTTGCAATAATGCCTGTAAACCTATCCATCTCAGCCCTTAATAAAACTTGCACATCACAGGAATTTTCTTCTGAACCGGTTATTATGGTTTCGATAATGAAGCTTATCTTCGAAAGAGCCGTACCACTGAAAACAACCTTCTCCTCAGGAATTTTTTCACTGATACCGATATTCATTTCACCCATGCCCGACAGCGAAAATGAACATTTTTCTTCCGAAGCACTCCATCCCTGCCGGAGAGACTCCGGAATAAACCTGCCAAAATTTCTTATATCGGTCACGAAGTTGTAAAAGTTCTGTTTCCCACAAGATACTTTTACTTTTCTTTCATTTGAATATATCATTGCCCTACACGCCCCATTTTGAAGGATCTTTTCTCCACTCCCTGAGGGTTTCCACATCAGCCTGTCCGATATATCCCGTTTCGAGGGCACAGTCGATAAGTGTATTATAATCGCTTAAGGTATGAAGTTCACAATTCTCCGAAAGAAACCCCTCCGCAGCTTTCTGAAATCCGTAAGTAAATATTGCTATCATACCAAGCACCTCACATCCTGCTTCCCTCAGCGCACGGACAGCTCCGAGGCTTGTCCCGCCGGTGGACACCAGATCTTCTATTACAACCACTTTCTGACCCTTTTCAAAATAACCCTCTATCTGATTGCCCAGCCCGTGGCTTTTGGCTTCAGACCTCACATAAATAAAAGGAAGCCCCATCTTCTGAGCAACAAGCGCCCCATGGGCAATTGCCCCTGTGGCAACTCCTGCAATAACCTCAACATCAGGATAATAGCTTTTAACTGCCTGAATAAACGAGTCACAAATGAAGGTTCGGACCTCGGGAAACGACAGGGTTTTCCTGTTGTCGCAATATATAGGTGATTTCCACCCCGAAGCCCATGTAAAAGGATTTGATGGTTGTAATTTTATTGCTTTAATTTGCAATAAATATTCCGCGATTTTTTTTGAAACGTTTTCCATATGACGACTTATAAGGTTCATTTTGAAAACAGGTACATTTTACTGAGCCGGGAACCCGACCGGTTACAAAAGTACAGCTTATTCCATAAATACAGCACAACTTCGGAACTTTATAAGCTCATAGCCACATTTCAGGAAGACAAGAGCATCCACTCAGTAAATATTTACGGGCCCGACATAACCCATATCTGGAAACTTTTCCGGATTTATTTTTCTGAAGTGCAGGCTGCAGGAGGACTTGTTAAGCATACTTCTGGAAGATACCTATTCATCAGAAAGCGGGGTAAATGGGATTTACCCAAAGGACATGTAGATAAAAACGAAACCCCCGAAGAGTGTGCACTGCGTGAAGTGCAAGAGGAATGCGGTATTACAGGATGTACCATCATAAAGCCGCTCGAGCCAAGTTATCACACCTATACCATTGAAGGTATTTCTTACCTGAAAAAAACGAGCTGGTTTTTAATGGATTACAGCGGGGAGATGATAAAGAAACCGGAAGAAAGAGAACATATCACAGAGGTTGCCTGGCTATTGCCTGAAGAGATTCCGGATATAAAAGAGGATCTCTGGCTCTCACTTACAGACCTGATTTATAAACACGTACTTACCGACTAACTATTTTCCGGCTCTCCTTGTCAAGAATACTTTTCAAAAATCCTTCCAGATTCTCCGAAGGCGGAGGGCAATATCTTACTGCAATCCTGCCTTCTCTGTCGAGTAGCATAAAGGACGGATAAATTCTCAGATCGTATAAATCGGCCAGAAACGGATTAACGGTTCCATCCAGAAAGAGCCAGTCATAACCCCTTTTTCTGAAGTATGATAACATGTCTATGTAATTTTTACCCGTAATTACAGCAGCAAGGGTAATATTGTCCTTAAAATTAATGATCCACGACTTTAACAGGGCAAGTTCACTCAGTGAAGCATAGTCGGTCTCTTTGATAAAGACAAGCAGTAAAAACTTCCCCCGGAAATCCCCGGCAGTTACCATCCTGCCTGAACTATCGGGCAAGGAAAAAGGTGGCGGAAAGGTGCCAGGAGCAAGTGCTGTTGCATGTTGCTTCAGAATAAGAGCCAGGTTACATATATACTCGCTTTTACCACCTGTGCGAAGTGAGTCAAAAATTGCAAGGGCATTTTCTTCTTTTAATAAACCGCTGAAATAACCGTAATATGTATTCATAAGAATAACATACTGCTGCAGAAGGGGGTTTACAACTTTCCCCTCGCGGGTCAATATTTTCATAATTTCTGAGGGCGATGAACTGTTAACAGCTCCCGCAAACTCTTTTTTCAACTGTCCGGCAGAAAGTAACTTGAACGAGTTCTCATATAACTGTTCAAGAAGATCGGTGTAAGCTGGGTTTTCAGGCACAAATTTCTGGTTGATAAGTACCGAGTCTTCACGGCGACCCGGATATTCACCCCATGCTACCAGATTAAGCATAATGGTTCTGTATTTTACAAAGTCCCTGAAAAAGGGATCATCCGAATAACCCGTCAATTTATTCAGGCTTTCAATCAAACCCGGAATTTCATCTTTCCTCACATCTTTATCAACTCTTTCCGAGACTCTGTTGAATACAGTATTATACTCCGCATCAAATGTCCTTATAAGGTTATTGATATCACCGGGATTATTCACAACCTCAGGAATTACGGTTATTCCTGCAAAAAACGGGTTGTTTTCTTCTTCCGGAGGCATTGGATTGTAAGCCGGCAGTTTCAGTTCATAAGTATGCCCTTCACGAACAAGAAGCAAAAAACGGTAAACACCTGATTTAATATAAACCAACTCACTGGATTTAACTGGAATTTCGGTCTGAAATTCCCCTTTTTCGTTGCATTCAGCAATAAAAAGCGGAATGAGTTTACGTGAGACAGGATCGGACTGCCGGTAAAACGCAAGCTTTGCACCTGCATAGCCTTCACCATTGCCTTTTATAATTACAGGCTGGGCAGGGCTACTGATAAGAGGAAAAAGCAGAAATAAACTGAAAACAATATTAAGACTCCTCATCAAATATATAATCTGACAGTTTTATGGCCGAAGGCACAAACATCGAAGCATCTCCGCCGCTTCTTATGATATCCCTGATTATTGTTGAATTTACAGGTGCATGTTCGGGAATGGTAAGTATGAATACCGATTCGATATCAGGTGCCATTATACGGTTCATCTGGGCAATAGCACGTTCGAATTCAAAATCGGCCGCTGTTCGCAAACCTCTCAGAATAAACTTTGCGTTGTGTTTCCTGCAGTAATCCACTGTTAGTCCCTCGTAATGGTCTACCTTTATCCTTGGCTCATCCTGAAAGACTTTTGATATCATCTTTTTCCTTGTTTCAACCGAATAGAGGCATTTCTTCAGCGGGTTCGCACCAACTGCTATGATTATTTCATCGAAGATTTCGAGTCCACGTTTTACAACACCTTCGTGTCCAACTGTAAAGGGGTCAAAAGTTCCGGGGAAAACAGCAATTTTTTTCATATTCAGTCAAAGGTTATTTTTTTCGGATTTTTCACCTTTTGTTTAAGGAGCGATATTTCGAGGGCTTCCATTATGGTGTCGACATAATGCAATTTAAGTCCTTTCAGGTAAATTTTATCGATAGCTTCCACATCTTTTCTGTTATCTGAGGAAAGAACTATTTCTCTAATGCTTGCTCTTTTTGCTGCGAGTATTTTCTCCTTGATGCCGCCCACCGGAAGCACTTTTCCGCGCAGGGTTATCTCACCGGTCATGGCAAGGTATTTCTTTACCTTCCTCTGGGTGAATGCTGAGGCTATTGAAACAGCCATGGTAATACCTGCTGAAGGGCCGTCTTTAGGTATTGCCCCCTCAGGTACATGAATATGGATGTTCCACTTCTCAGCGAAGTTATCGGGCAGTCCGAGCAAATCAGCATTCGATTTAAGGTACTCAAGTGCAAGCACTGCTGATTCTTTCATTACCTCGCCAAGATTTCCCGTAAGAGTAAGTTTGCCATTACCCTTGCTGAGGCTTGTTTCAACGAACAATATCTCCCCGCCGGTAGCAGTCCATGCAAGGCCAGTGACAACACCTGCCTGTTCATTGCCCGTGTAGAGGTCGCGGGTATATTTGGGCGGACCAAGTATTTCAGTCAGCTCTTCAGCAGTAAGCTCCGGATTGAATTTTACACCGGAAGCAATATCTTTTGCTCTTATTCTCACAATCTTGGCCAGACGTTTATCAAGTTCCCTTACGCCCGATTCCCTTGTATATTTATCAATAATAATCTCCATCAGTTTCCTGCTTATTTTCAGCTCATCGGGTTTAACACCGTGGTTTTCGAGCTGTTTTGGCAGAAGATGTCGCAGGGCAATTTCAACTTTCTCTTCAGGCAGGTATCCGGTAATTTCAATAAGTTCCATCCTGTCGCGCAGGGCAGGGCTTATAGTAGCAACAGTATTGGCTGTAGCGATGAACATGACTCTCGAAAGGTCATATTCCATTTCGAGGAAGTTGTCGTAGAAAGTGTTATTCTGCTCAGGGTCAAGAACTTCCAGCAAGGCAGATGAAGGATCGCCTCTGAAATCCTGACCAACTTTATCGACCTCATCGAGGATGAAAACCGGGTTTGACGAGCCTGCACGTTTTATGTTCTGTATTATACGGCCGGGCATTGCTCCTATGTATGTCTTGCGATGTCCTCTTATCTCTGCTTCATCGTGCAACCCGCCAAGTGACATTCTGACATATTTGCGGCCCAGTGCCCTTGCTATTGATTTGCCAAGTGAGGTCTTTCCCACACCCGGAGGACCATAAAGACATAGAATAGGAGACTTCATGTCACCTTTAAGCTTGAGCACTGCCAGATGTTCGAGAATTCTTTCCTTTACTTCCTCAAGCCCGTAATGGTCGTCGTCAAGAACCTTACGGGCATTGGCAAGATCAAGGTTATCTTCGGTATATTCACCCCAGGGAAGGTCGAGGAGTGTCTGGATGTAGTTCACCTGTACAGAATACTCAGCGGCAGCAGGGTTGAGGCGGTAAAGTTTATCAAGTTCCCTGTCGAATATTTTACGTACATCCTGTGACCATTTTTTCTGATCTGCCTTCTTTTTAAACTCTTCTATCTCCTTCTCAAGCGGGTTTACTCCCAGTTCATCCTGTATTTTCTTCATCTGCTGATGAAGCAGATATTCCCTCTGCTGCTGTTCAAGGTCGCTTTTTACCTTCATCTGTAGCTCTGTTTTGAGCTCCAGCATCTGGATTTCCTCCACAAGATATTGAAGCAGCATATAACCCCTGTCGCGCATATTATCAGCCTCAAGGAGTTTCTGCTTATCCTGCATCTTGATATCGGTATTGGAGCAGATGAAATTAATCAGGTAGAAACTGTTCTCTATATTTTTTATTGCGAATGTTGCCTCGGGTGAAATATTGGGATTAAGCTTGATTATTTTCAGTGACATGTCGCGCAGGGAACCGACTATGGTTTCGAATTCCCTGTTATCAGGTTCCGGTTTAATTTCAGGAGCAGCTTTAACCCTTGCCATAAAATAAGGTTCGGATGAGACAAGCGTCTCAAGCGTTATTCTTTTTCTGCCCTGTATTATTGCTGTGGTTGAACCGTCGGGCATCTCGAGTAGTTTGATTATCTGGCCGAGCGTACCAACGGTATGAAGGTCTTCATAGGCAGGATTTTCGATATCGGGATCTTTCTGTGCAACAGTTGCAACTATCTTGTCGTTGCGGTATGCGTCCCTGATAAGCTGGATGGAACGCGGACGCGCAATTGAAATAGGCAGAACGACACCCGGGAAAAGAACCGTATTACGCAATGAAAGTACAGGCACCACCTCGGGCACCTCTATATCTTCAAGATCCCTGTCGTCTCCGTCGGCAATAATAGGAATTATCTCTCCTTCCCCATTAATCATCTCCTGAAAGAAAAAACCCTGTATCAGCGACTTTTTTTGCTTTTCGTCCATATAGTTTTAAAAGTACGTTTAAAATTACATATTATTTTTCTGGCAATTAACCATTATAGAAACGAGGTTATCAACAACTTCAAAATTTATACCAGACTTTCCCGTTGTAAAAAACGTAAAAAAGGGGCTAACAGGTAATGTCAGCCCCCTTTTTATTTTATCGTAAAAACTATTATTGTTTCTTCTTTTCAAGATGGCTTTTATAACGGCTCATGTACCTGTCGACACGACCAGCAGAGTCAACAAGTTTCATCTTACCAGTATAGAACGGATGGGAAGTATTTGATATCTCAAGTTTAATCAACGGATATTCCTTTCCGTCTTCCCATTTAATGGTTTCCTTAGAGGGGGCTGTTGATTTACCCAGAAAAGCATAGCCGTTCGACATGTCCTGAAACACAACAAGCCTGTAATTACCCGGATGTATACCTTTCTTCATCTTTCAAATTTTAATTATTAAAACAGGTTGCAAATTTACTTATTTATTTTTAAATAAAAAACATCATTGAAAATAATTTATATCACCCTTTTTCTCCCTCATCCTTTCTACGGCCCAGTTTAATTGCAATTTCTTCTTTATACCTGACGAAAGGGATATTTTTATTTATCATATATCGGTAGGTATAGTGTGTCTTTGCCTTTTTTGCTCCGAGAGCCTCGTAAATGGCAATCATCTTTGGATTGAAATCACCCACCCATGAGAGTTCAAGTTCCTTGTACCACTTTTTCCTTTTGAACACATTATAAAGCTGAAGGAAAATTGCCGACTCAATTCCACTGTTCTGGTGTGATGGGTTAACACCACCTACCACAGCTCTCATGCGTGTCATTTTATGTGTGGCTTTATACCACAGGAAGCGCAATTTATTCCAAAGGTGAAGTTTGCCGTTGAAGTGTTTTATTATCTGGTTGAGGTCGGGATAGAGAATGAAGAATGCCACAGGTTTGTCTTTGTAATAGGCAAACCATATAAGTTCTTCATCCACAAATGCTCTGATCTTTCGGAATGTTTCCTTCAGGAACTGAGGCTCAAGAGGCGTAAAATCTTCCTTAAATGAGGACCATGTTGAATTATATACATCTATAAGGTCGTTAATATACTTTTCGAGGTTTTTGAATTCCACATGTTGAAAAGAGTATCCCGGCCTTTTTGAAATCCACTCCGCTATTTTTACCATTCTTTCCGGAAACATCACAATCTTATTGTCCGGCCCACGAACAGTACAGTGGTACGAATACTGCTCAAAATATTTCTGGAATCCGTACTCCTCAAAGAATTTCCTGTAATATTCTTTATTATAAGGCATACCGATGCCCTGTTGCATGAAGCCCTCAACGAGCAGACCCCAGTTACTCTCATTTTCACCAAAATTAATGGGGCCATCCATTGCTTCCATCCCTCTCTGTGCAAGCCACTCTCTGGCGGTGTCGAACAGCATGAAGGCGGCATCAGGGTTATCAATCACCTCAAAATAACCTATCCCACCTGTCGGCTGCGTGTTTGCCTTAGATCTTACATAATCTATAAAAGCTGCAACCCTGCCGATAACTTTATCTTTGTTATCAACAAGAATCCACCTTGTGGCTTCTCCATGGCGAAAGGTGGGATTTCTTCCGGGATCAAAAACTCCCTCTACTTCATCATCGAGCGGACAAACCCAATTGGGGTCACCTTTATATAGTTCTTTCGGAAAGCGCAGGAAAGCTTTCCTGTCAGCTTTTGTCTTGACTTCTATAGCTCTGAAGGACATATTACCTGTGGTTCAAAAATTATATAGACTTCACAGTTCAGAAATTACCGTAAAGACTAACACAAAGATATGCAAATAAAAGTTAAATATTACCAGGTTGGCTTTTTATTGAATATCGATAATTCTGTGGTCAATCAGAACAAAGAGGATTGTAATCAGAACGGAATATGTCACATACTCCTTAAGAGGTATATATTCTGATGGGTTAATATTCATTTTTGTCCACACATACCATACAAGGAATATTTTTTCGATACAGTATACTATAAAAGTTGCCAGTGCTACTCCCACTGTTCCATAAGGCTCTATAAGCAGGAGGCTCAGTGGTATATTTATTGCCAGCTCTATTACTGCAGCGATAAGTGTAATATGAGTCTTTTTTCGGCCTATCACGATTGTCTGGGGGAATACCAAGCGGGGTATTATAAGCAGCAGGTAAATAAGGAAAATATCAGCACTTCTTATGAATTCGGGTGTGAATACTCGCGGGAAGAGCCAGCGGGTGAACAGCATCACCACCATGCTTGAAGGGAAAAGAAGATGCATCAGTTTTCTTGACCTGGTTTTAATTTTTCCAAGTGCCTCTTTCATTCGCGACCTGGTTGAGAACTCCGGCAGCATTGCATTGCTCAACCCGTTTGCAAGCATCAGAACAAGCGGAAACTCTTTTGCACCATATCGGAAGTGTGCAAAGATTTCCGGATTCTTATAATACGCCGAGATGATTATTCCGTCGATATACTGGGCCGAACCACTTATAAGCGAAGTTAGTATCAGAGGTGCTCCGAGATAAAGGTGTTCCTTCATAAATTCAAAGGAAATCTTCATCTCCGAGTACCGTTTTAAAAGAACAATCAGCCATACCCATCTTATTGCCGTTATGGCAAGCAGCCCGTAAAATGCCCAGAAAAGGTCCTTCCCTGCAACGATTGGGCCTATTATCATTAACAGCTGGGCTGCAAAGGTATAAACACCATACTGAACTATACGGTGGGCTCTGTTCTTGAGAAGATAGATATATTCAATGAGGCATACCGGATTGCTTAGAAGTATGTACCAGAGTAGTAACCTGATGAATGGATCTTTACCCGAGAAACCGAAAATAGAGACAGAGCCTTTAATTGAAAATCCAAGCAGAAAAACAAGCAGGCTGAAAAAGGTAAGCAGAAGAAATGCATTGAATATTTCAGGTGATTTTTCACCGATATTTTCCCCTCTTTTTCCATATGTGCGGTTACGGTGGTAAATAGGAAGGAGCGACTGAATTATTCCCGTCACCCAGAAGAAACTGACAAGGCTTGCTATGAAAAGAAACATCTCCCAATCACCAATCTCAGCTTTTGTAAGATGGCTTTTGGTGAAAACTATGCTGATGATCAGAAAGACCGTAAACCTCAGCAACTGAAACAGCTGAAGTCCCGAAATGTTATCTATAAATTTTATCTTCTTCAAACCTTTTTTGCATAATCATTATTCCCCTGAACTCGTTCCTTTATTCTGGCCTTTATCCATCAAAGCTTCCAATACATTACCGAGATGAAGCTGTTGATTCTTTTTAAAGTAAATATGAGTTCAAAAGGAGTTTTGAAACTTAACATAAAACTTCGGTAATGATAAAAAATTGTAACACCAGCATTTATTTTTTAAACAGGGCAAAGTTAAAAAATGGGTTAAAGGCTCAAGTTAAAAATATTGAAAATTTTGTATTCTCCCTTTTTGGATATAATTTTGCAAGCCGGATACGGTGGATGTAGCTTAGTTGGTCAGAGCGCCAGATTGTGGCTCTGGAGGTCGCCGGTTCGAATCCGGTCTTCCACCCGTCAGAAAGGCTGGGCCTGAAAGGCCGGCCTTATTTTTTTAAAACGAGCCAGGCTTGCCTGTGCGAGTGATTAAAAATAAAAATCGGCTGGGGCTGTCTAAAAAGCCTCTCTTTTGTTTTCACCCCTGAATCCCCTAAGAGGGGACTTGTTGATATTCAGTATTTTGGCTTTTATGCTTTTATTACACTTACTTAATAAAAATCTTTTTAGACAGCCCCGCAGCGCAGGGCTTTCTGACGGAAGTAACTTTCAAAAGGGTTCGACCACCGTAAGGTGGTCAATCCGGTCTTCCACCCGTCAGAAAGGCTGAGCCTGAAAGGCCGGCCTTATATAACAATCACTCATGGAGTGAAGCAGGCATTTCCCACTTTTTATATTTTGCATACGAAAGAATCGCAAGTGCAACTATCACTGCAATAGCTAAATAGACAAACGCCGGAACAGGAACAGGATCTCCTCCGGCATATGAATGGAGCCCTGACAGATAATAATTTACTCCAAAATATGTCATCAAAACTGATGATATTGCCAGAACCGACAGTAGATTGAATGCATAAATATTTTTCAGAGAGGGTATCATGCGTGAATGTACCACAAAGCTGTAAACAATAATTGTTATAAGCGACCATGTCTCCTTGGGATCCCAGCCCCAGTAACGGCCCCACGACTCGTTTGCCCATATAGCTCCGAGAAAAGTCCCGATGGTAAGAAGGTAAAGACCGATTATCAATGTACGGTAATTAATAACTGTCAGCGATTCTATTGTTTCTCCTGTCGTGGAGATATTCTTTTCATTCGAAAAGATAAGCAATATCATTACTATCAGCCCCAGAACCGCACCCAGACCAAGAAATGCATAGCTACTTGTTATAACTGAGACGTGAAGGGTGAGCCAGTACGACTTAAGAACAGGTACAAGGTTAGTAATCTCGGGGTCCATGAAACTCATGTGGGCTACAAGCAGTGTCATGGCCGAGAGAACTGCAGTGGCAGGAAGGGTAAATGAAGATTTCCTGCTGAAGATGAAACCTGCAAGCAATGTGACCCAGGAAATGAATATCATCGATTCATAGCCGTTACTAAGAGGGGCATGTCCTGAAACATACCATCTGAGAGCAATGCCAGTTGTATGTGTAATGAAACCGACAAATAGTAACCAGAATACCAGCCGGTTAATTGACCTGCTGTCTCCCTGTCCCCTTATCAATTGAATTATGAGGATAACAAGCGCCACGATGCCTGTGGTTGCATAGAAGGGAAAGAGTTTTTCAAAAACTGATGCCTTAACAAATAATAGTTCAGCCTTTATTTTTGAATCAGACGGCAGTTTATAACCTGCGAACCGGCGCTGGTACTCAAGCAATGAACGGGTAACAAGCTTCGCCTGTGAAATGTTTCCCACGCTTGCCGCCTGATAAAATGCCGAAAGGATACTTCCAACATAAAGAGAATCTTCTCGGCTGAAGGCATTCTTCATTGCCGTCCCGGCATTGCCCCATGAGCCCAGACTATCCCTCAGGGGAAACAGCTTCATAAATTCCCCTGTATAGACCATATAAACAATGTTTACCCGTTCATCGGTTTTGATAACTTCCTTGTCGTATTTATTTCTCTCGGCCGGCCGCTTTGAATAAGCCCTTTCTACATCATCAGAGAGTTTATAGTTTCCATCCCTTTTGAAATCCACAATGTCGCTGAAAGCAGCCATCCTGCCATTTAAACCGATTTTCTTTGCCAGATTCCTGTTAGAAATCCTTATCAAGGGCACATTCTGCCAGTTCTGAAAGTCGAAATAAATCCCCAGCAAAACCTGCATCGATGTCAGTCCTTCAAAACTTGTTTTATGTGCCACCTTTCTCAGAATATCATTACTGAGAGTATAAAGCGGTTCGGTACGTCCTTTCTGGTCCTGTACAAGAACCTTACCGAACTCATCGGCAGCCCTCCTGTCGGGAATAAACCTCTGCTGTGCCTCAAGTGATGAAAAGCCACAAAGAACAACAAGAACAGCAATGGCAAGCATCTTCCTGCTGAATGGGGAATGCCAGTAGCTGATGTTTGCCTTGCGGAATAATGAGTTTTTATTCAGAAGCGATAATATAATAAACAGGAAAAGTATACCATAACCTGTATAAGTAACCATCATTCCGGCAACATCATGATTGACCGACAGTATAGTACCTCTTTCGTCAGAATCATACGAAGCCTGGTAAAACCTGTATCCCCTGTATTTCAGGATTCTGTTCATGTAAATGAGATATGGTTTCGATATCCCAGCCTCATGGTCATTAAGTAAAACATCACTTTTATAACCCGATGGAGTGTTCGAGCCAGGATATCTTTCAAGAATGAAATCATTAAGCTTAAGTGAGAACGGCAATTTGATAATTTTCGAGCCAAAGGAAATGCTTAATGTTTTTCCACCTATGCTGGTTGAGGCTTCTGAGACATATTCGCCCGGATTGTTCCAGAGAGTAACTGTGTAAGTATTGGATCCTTCAAATACATGAAATATCATCGCACTCTTTCCTTCCTCAATTCTTTCCATGCCAGCCGGTTCAACCGATATTATCCCTTTGAAGGTAAATCTCTGGGGAACAAACTTTACATCTCCTACTGAGACCACCTGCATCTGTTTCAAAGGGATCTTTTCACCAGGACTGAAGGTGATCTTATCCCCACCCATCATGTTAGTGACTGATGTTTCAAGGGCAGGGGTAAACCAGAAGCCAGTGCTGTCGGCTGTTATTCTTACATCCGCTTCTGCATTGCTGTTAAAGCTCACAGAAAGAGCTCCAGCAATAGTTGATTCCCCTTCCTTGAGTATGAGGTTCTGCATGCCCCGGTTGGGCAGGCTCACCAGAAACGAAACAACTGGTGATCCCGAAGGAGACTCTTCAACCGATTCAATTGCGTCAGGAATAACCTGAGCAAGGCGAAGTACAAGGTTTTCATTTATTTTCCTTTCGAAGCTGCCACGCTCCAGCGCCGGAGAATATTTTTCGTATCTCTCAGCTATAATGCTACCATCTTCATCCTTAAGAGCATAACCAAGGTACTTTTCTGCAGAAAAGACTCTGTTTTCTTCTTCTCCTTCCCTTATATGTATTGTGCCCTCATAACCAGTGTATCGCGTAAGGCCAGCCCCTGCAAGCATTACTATAAAAGCCAGATGAAACCCCATAACGGTTATTTTCTCCTTCCTCCACAAACGGTACTGAAACACCTGTCCTGCCAGATTTACGGCAAGTAGAATCATAATTAACTCAAACCATTTAGTGCCGTAAACAACACCATAAGCCATCTCCTTTCCGTAGTCGTTTTCGATAAATGTTGCCACCGCCATTGCCAGGGCAAAGAAAAAGAACAGGAGTGCCATCAGAACCGGGGAAAATAGAAACCTTAAAATTTTCATCATATTTAATTCAATAACATATCAAGTAATAGATAACTTATAAATCTGCAGAATAGTTCAAGTTTACAACAAAATACTGATTAACAATACGATAAAATTGCTGATAATGAGCAAGTTTAATAAAGCATTAATGGTTGAACTATTACAGAAAATATAAAAAGCAATTATTTCTTAAACGTTCTCATGTAATGAACAATCTTCCAGATGTCTTCATCCTGCAGCCTGCCATCGTATTTGGGCATCTCACCCCTTCCGAATTTGGTTTTGTAAAAATGCTCGCCGTCAGTCTGATTCTGGTATTCAGGTCCCGAAAAATCTCCAGAATATGTCTGGAGTGCCCTTGACTTTACCCCATCACCCAATCCGGTTTTACCGTGGCATGACGCACAATATTTTGTGTAAAGGGCCTGCCCTTCCTTTATGCTTGCTTCGTCTTTTGGAACAGGGTTAACCATATTTTTATATTCTTCCGGAACCGGCCATGGTTCAGGCTTCTTCTGTCCAAAAACAAAAAGAGGCATAAAAAGAATCAGAAAAGAAAAAAACAGTTTTCTTAATAAAAACATACGATTCATTTTTAAAATTTCAGGATGATAAAATTAATAAAAGTCTGAACAGGAAAAATGTTTATCTTTATTATTAATTATCAAAAATTCAGGTATGATATCAGATTCCGTTCTGAAACAATTTTTATTCCTTGCACTTCATCCGGAAAAAGGAAGTGTAAGGATAGATTCCTTAAAGTTCAGATATGCAT
>JBASIK010000103.1:0-2506 GCA_049654745.1 Bacteroidales bacterium | reverse complement strand
GTCCGGGACTCTGTAATTTCCCATCAGGAATAACCACATTATGTGCCAGGCTTCCAATAGCATATTGTCTGAATTTTTCTGCTATCTGTCCCCGGTATGCAAATCTTCCGGCATCAACCAGAAAATCCTTTCCAAAAGCTGATACTGAAAGGTGTAGCTTGTCATTATGCTGATGCCCTGTACCCCATGGACCTATGTCAAAGAATGCAAAATGTGCATCTCTGTCAAAACTGCTTCTCATAATCATATGGCCTGCCCATGGAAACATTACTGAAGGATAGCTTTCAGGTTTACTGCCCTTTCCCCCGTTTGTAGCTATATATAACCAATCATTTCTCTGGAATTCATTGGCAGCATCAATAATCATGTCTCTGAAATAAATCAAGTCAGCATCATTATTAAGGAGTCCAAATCCATCAGGTTTCATTGTCCATGCAAGATAATTCCACATTTTTTCAATTTTCTCTTTATAATTTTCAGGAAGATAGACATTTGCCTTTTTACAAATATCCATAAAGAGAATGAAATTATTTAAAGCCACATAATGATAACTTGAAGTAAGCTCAGTTTGAGCACCATCAGGATATACTTGTTCTTCAAGGCTTCCCGAAAGAGTTTTTAAAGAATATTCCATCCATTCCCTGGAGCTTTTGAATTCAGGCCAGGCTGTTGCTAAAGTTGCCAACCCTGATAATTCCATAGTAAGCCAATTTCCCTGTGAATGAAAATTTCTTGCATAATGGGCATGATCCAACAAGCTGCTCAGGATTAGTATTCGTGTAGCTGGAGTCAATAAATTGCTCATCATTAAACCATAAAATACTCGCGACCATGCTTTAATTCTGAAACTAACCTCAAGACCTCGCCACATTTCAGTAGAACTTCTTGTTGCCGGATAAGGCAAACTGCTTATTATCCAATCTTTAATATGCTCTTCTATAGTTTTTGCGTAAATCCTGTTTCCTGTTTTGAAATATGCATCAAGGAGGGTATTTATATGGTAGTGTCTGTTCAATGCCCATGCCCACTCAATATCATTTGAAGGTCCCCAGCATTCCCAGAAAATATGGCCGTTAACATCTTTGGGAACAACAAAAGGTTGATTATAGAATGTAAAAACATTCTTTACAATTGAATCAGCCTGAGGTTCTTTCCTATCTGAAGGAGGAGGTAATTCTCTACGCAAAAATAAAGCTGAGGAACTCGTCTTATAATAATCTAACAGATATTCACAAGCTTTTTGAATTTTATTAATACTATAAGCTTTTTTAACTTTTTCAAGTCCAGGATAATCCAGATTCAATGATTCAATAAGAGTCTTTAATTTTTCAGGATATATCCTGTAGATATCAGATACAGTATTTAATTTTCTCCAGTTTATTGCTTTACCAGAATCTAATACAGTTGATAATTCAAGCCTGGCATTTTTAACAGTTGGGATTGATACTAAAACTCCTTTTTCATGAAGAACAACTTTTAAATTTTTAGTTGTTTTCCCATCATGGAATTTTGCCTGTTTTATGTCATAAAAAGGAAAAACAATTTCAACCGGCTGGTTACACGAAATTATATATTCATTTTTATTACAAACCATCAGATTTGCAGATCCTTCCATTGTTTTGGAATGTAAGGAATAACCTGCATAGCTCATTTTCGTTCCTTTTCCCAGGTATAAATATTCCAATTCCTTACCATTCACTCCTACTACTCCAAAGTATCCTTTAAAGTTAAAAGTTTCATTTTCCACGATTAATTCTGGGTTTACAGATTGAAGGATTAACTGGGAGGATCCGTTTTTGTTGAAAACCCATAATGAGGTAAACTCGCCGGGTAATTGACCTTTAACAGCTTTTATTGAATCAACACTATAGCCATCTTTTTTTGTAAAAGGCTCAAACACTGCAATAAAGGGTTTTGTGTGGGATTCCCCTTCATCCCGCATGGTGAATAAAGGCAATGATTTACTGGAATATAATCTTCCCGAGGTACGTGTTCTCAATGATCTGGCCTGATAATATGTTCTATCTGGAAATCCGGCTAAATGAACCTGCATGAATATATCTTCCTGCTTTTCATTTTTTCCGATAAACATTGCAATCAGATTGTCTTCATAATTTTCAATTTTCTTAACAGAGGTAAAAAATCTGAAACCCGGATAATCTTTTCCTGTAACTGGATAGTTTGTTTCCACAGTTTTGACTGTTTGCCTTTGTGAATTCAAGAAGAGAAGAGTATCTCCTATATTATGATATATATAATCATTGCTAATCGGATTATCCGATCTGTAAATATCTACATAATAACCGCTCTTTTCCGAAGTACGGATAATAGCCATTGTCCTGGACTGATTTGTTCGGGTTGACTGGTCATAATAGCGTGTGTCGGTAAAAGAGCATGCTGGTGATACAGCTTCTTTTTCCGGCATGGGTTCCATTGCAGCCAGTTCAATTTGTCCGATATTTTTTCTGCCTGCGGAACCTGAAAAAGGTACCGAGCTGGACGAGCC
>JBASIK010000102.1:0-1651 GCA_049654745.1 Bacteroidales bacterium | reverse complement strand
GGTTAAAGAGTAAAGGCAATTATAGTGCCATAATCAAAACGATTGAAGGGCTCATGGAAAAGACATTTACTATCCTTGAGAACGATAGAGCTGTTACTTTGGCGTGGCTCGCCTCTGCAGAGTATTTACCGGATAAAGGGGTAATAGAAATAGAATTATCTCAAAAACTGAAGCCTTATTTGCTAAACCTTCGAGGATCTTTCACCCAAGTACAACTAGCTCACATTATGGCCCTTCGGAGTTATCATTCTTCCAGGGTTTACGAAATTATAAAGAGTTATGACATCAAAAGAACCAATCAAGATCTCAGAACATATAAATTCACGATAAGACTTGAGGAATTACGATGGCAATTAGGTTTCAACCCCGAAGAATACCCAAGATATAGTAACTTTAAGCAACGTGTTCTACTCCCTGCTCAAAAAGAAATCAATGATAAAACCGATATAACTTTCCAATTCGAGGAAATCAAAATAAGTCAGAAAACAGAAAGCCTGTTATTTCATGTTAGCACTCAAGAAAACCGCCGAAATATGATTAAGAATATATTTAGCTTAAAACAATTCGACTTGACTAATATCCAGTTGGATAAGCTAGAAACCTGTTTTGAAGGCCATTCAGAAAAAGAAATAATAAAGATTGCCGCAGCCCTTGAGCAAGCCCAAGAGGATGGCAAAATCAGGAGTCCTATAAATTATCTGTTATCTAACCCCCAGGAAATTATTGATGCCATCCTTAACGATTATTTCCTGCCCGATAAGCCGCAAATCAAAAAGACAAACAATGAATACGAATTATATATCCCCGACCCCTCATAGAGAATAGCCCTTCTTTGGGGGCTATTCTTCTTTTGCAGCGGCAGCCTGTAATTTACTTTCCAAATCATCGAGTATAACCTGTAATGCCGTATTAAAAACGGCTGTTTTAAACCCTTTTCCCTTTCCTTGTGCCAAAATCTCCAACCTGTCAAGCAATTCATTTCGGATCAATACCGTTGTACGCCGGTGAGTCTGTTCTACAGTGAGTTTCTTTCGTGGCATTAAGAGTACACTGGTATCTACCGCCGTTCTCACTAAATGTTCAGTTGAGTTACTGATTTCAGTATTAATATTTAATTGTTCTGAATCTATAACATCATCAATATTCATATTAACTGAATATTGTTCATGTTCAGTATTATTATCAGTAGTATTAACAGTATCAGTATTCTCATTGATTGAATCATCTGATGCAATCTTAATGTTCTTTTTTGATCCTTTTTTTGATTCCTTTTTCTGAACACTTGTACTGGTCAGTTTACTGATTACGTCATCAAAATTTCTATTCATGAAAATACCTCCTTTGCAAGTCGGGTATAAGATTTTACAATTGGATTCTTTCGCATCGACCACACAGCTGGTTTCCCGTGAACGGCCACGGATTCAGAAAATTTTACTGATTTAGGTATTGCTGTAAAGAGTCTAATACCATTGACCTGGCAGTATGTTTCAAGACTGAGCAGCATACCACCATGAATTTTGGTGCTTTTTTCAACCCTCATAGGAATCACCCCGGCCAACTCCAAAGAGGGATGGTGTTTATTAGTAAAGCTGTCAATAGCCTTAACGACCTGCATAATTCCTTGAACTGAAAAAACGTCGGCCTCAGAAGG
>JBASIK010000101.1:0-3314 GCA_049654745.1 Bacteroidales bacterium | reverse complement strand
TATACTGAGGGAAAAAGCTTTGAAATATGGTTTGAAGGGAGATGCTTTCAGCTCGGTAAAAGAGGCACTCGAAAAAGCAAAGTCTGAAGCCGGAGAAAATGATTTAATATTTATCGGTGGAAGTACTTTTGTGGTGGCCGATGCATTATATAAGACTATATTTTAATGTTTATGATATGAAAAATTGTAATATGTTCAAAATTAATTTTTTACTCCCGGTTCTTGTTTCGCTTTCCCTGGTGATTAATGCACAATCAACAAATAAGATTGTGATACTTCACACAAACGACCTGCATTCTCATCTTGAGGGTTTTTCTCCTGAATCCCAATATTCACCTCTGAGCGTGAATGATGATAAAACTTCAGGTGGTTTCTCAAGGATTGCAGCCGTGATAAAGAAAGAAAAGGCAAACCCCACTAACACAGTTTTTGTGGTTGATGCCGGTGATTTTCTTATGGGCACTCTTTTTCACACGGTTGAAGCTACTCATGGATTTCAACTCCCCTTGATGAAAATGATGGGTTACGACGCTGTATGCCTTGGGAATCATGAATTTGACTTTGGTATAGAGAAACTAAGTGAAATAATAAAGTCCTCACTTGCTTCACCTGTGCCTCAGCTGCTATTGGGTAATGCTGTATTCAACAGGAAAGATCCGGGCGACGACTCGCTTGAAGAACTATTTAGTAAAGAGGTAATTAAGAGAACATTTGTATTGGAACGCGATGGCATAAAGGCAGGTTTCTTTTCACTCCTCGGCATTAATGCCATCGATGTTGCACCTTATTCTGCACCACTTAAGTTTGAAAAACAGATCCGTTTTGCAAAAGAAGCTGTCAGAGAACTGAAACAGCAGGGTTGCGACATTATTATCTGCCTATCACATTCTGGGCTGGCAAAAGGGAAAGATGGAAATTGGGAGGGTGAAGACTTCAAACTGGCTAAGAAGGTAAAAGGAATTGACCTTATAGTGAGCGGTCATACTCATACGATGCTTGATAGACCTCTGATTGTAAATGGCACCGTAATTGTTCAGACAGGTGAATACGGAAACAATATTGGTCGTGTGGTTTTCAACCGTATGGGACAGAAAATCACTTTCGAAAATTATGAACTAATTTCTGTTGATGACCGCATTGCAGGTGACGAGGAAACAGAAAAGGCAATTGGTGACCAGAAAAAATATATTTCGGAGAAAATTCTGAGTCGGTTCGGATTGGAATACAGCCAGCCTGTAGCTGAAACGGGTGTGCTTCTGGATATTGATGTACAGGGAAATCTTGACGAAAGTAATCTTGGGCCTTTTGTGGCAGATGCGATATACTATTATATAAACAAACACAGTTCTGCCGGTGCAGATGTGGCAATGGTTTCAGCGGGTATTATTCGCGATAAGGTTTATCCGGGAATACAAACGCCAGCAGACATTTTCAGAGTAATGCCGCTGGGTTCGGGGCAGGATGATGTTCCGGGTTATCCTTTCTCACGGCTATATGTTACAGGAAGGGAATTGAAAAACATACTTGAAATACTTCTTGTAGCTGCGAAGTCCAACTCTGACTATTATTGTTTCTTTTCAGGCATACGTGCAAAATATAATCCAGATAAGGGATTGTTGAGAAAAGTAATCAATATTGAGATTGTTAAGCCTGACGGTACAACACAGAAAGTGGATTTTTCAAAGAAAAATAAAACGCTATATTCAATCACAGCAAATTCTTACATGCTTGAATTTATAGGGATCATAAAGCAGAAGAGTTTTGGTCTGATAAATGTTGTGCCGAAGAACGCAAAAGGTGAGAAGGTAACTGATATGACAAAAGCAGTAATTGATTTTGATGAGAGCAGGGATGGAGTACAGGAAGGTAAGGAATGGCTGGCACTTGTGGAGTATCTGAAGCAGATGAAGGATGAGGACGGAAACGGAATACCCGATGTAGAGAAAAAATATCACGAACCGTTACAGGCTGTTGTTGCGGTGAAGTAATTATAGTTCGAAACATTGGGTATCTTAGAATACTTAATCAGTTTTTCCTAAAATTCTGAGATTTGCAATCAGAAAGGTTCAATTATTTTTCTATGTTTGCAGCCGGATTTTGTTATTTCTGAATGAGAGAAAACATATACTTCTGGGCAGGATTTATAATCCTTATATCTGTGATGCTGGCGCTAGATCTTGGAGTTTTTCACAAAAAGCTTCACAGAGTTGGTGTCAGGGAAGCTCTCAGATGGAGTGGTGTCTGGATTAGTATTGCTCTGGCTTTTGGGATTGTGGTTTATTTTGATTATTTGAGAGAAAGCCCTGCAGTTGCAAGGATAAAGATACTTGAATACCTGACAGCCTATCTGATCGAGTATTCGCTGAGCGTAGATAATATATTTGTTTTTATACTGATCTTTTCATATTTCTCTGTTGATGCCAGATATCAGCATAAAGTACTGTTCTGGGGTATTATAGGGGCGATTGTGATGAGGGCAATATTTATATTTGCAGGGGTAACCCTCATTCACAAATTTCACTGGATTGTTTACATTTTCGGTTCTTTCCTGGTTTATTCGGGTATTAAAATGCTGTCGCAGATAATCAGGAAGATTGTTCCGGAAGTTGAACCTGAACGAAATCCTGTGATAAAATTTGCCAGGAAATTTATAAGAATTTCAGAGACAGAAAGAAAGGACCGATTTTTTACAAAGATAGATGGAAAACTATATGCAACTCCATTATTTCTGGTTCTTCTCGTAATTGAATCCTCCGATTTGATTTTTGCAGTTGACAGCATTCCGGCAGTACTTGCAATATCGAGTGACCCGTTTATTGTTCTTACTTCCAATATACTTGCAATACTTGGTTTGCGTTCACTCTATTTCGCCGTTTCGGGCATAATGAGGTATTTCAGGTACCTTAAAACCGGCTTGTCGGTTGTGTTGATTTTTGTTGGTTTTAAGATGATATTTGCTGAAGCAATCAAGAAGCTGGAAGTTCCTGTTTATGTTTCTCTTATAATTATAGTTCTGATACTGGGCTCATCAATACTTCTTTCGGTTATAATACCTGAGAGGGATAAGAAGTAAGAAAATTGTATCATTTCAGGAAAATTTCGATTAAGGTTTTGTATAAATAAAAATGTAGTCTATATTTGCACTCGTTTTTTTAAGGTCTTTGACGAAAAAAATTTTCAGCAGATAGGAGAGAGATTACAGTGGCGATTATCCGGGGATTGGCGGATGGGTTCGTGGAAAAGATAAGGGCGATTAGCTCATCCCGATGCTTATCGGGAGTTCAGAGCATCCCGACTTTCAGTCGGGAGGGTCG
>JBASIK010000100.1:0-4652 GCA_049654745.1 Bacteroidales bacterium | reverse complement strand
CCCTATTGCGGCTTTAATATTTTTATTGGCACAGATATTACAAGCCCATGAAAAAACGTTTTCTGCCGAAGAATTTTACAACCCGCCTGAGTCGGCACGTCCCCGCACATGGTGGCACTGGACTAACGGTAACATCACAAAAGAGGGCATCACCAAAGACCTTGAGTGGATGAAGCGTGTTGGCATTGCAGGCTTTCAGCTTGCCGACGTAGCTTCCGGACAGGGGCAAAATGTTGAGAAGAAAATCTTCTTCGGCACTCCTGAATGGCTCGACGCTCTTCATCATGCAGCGTCAGAAGCAGACAGACTCGGACTGGAAATGGCAATCTTCAGCTCACCCGGATGGAGCCTTACCGGCGGTCCATGGGTGAAACCCGAGCAGGCAATGAAAAAACTTGTATGGAGCGAAATAAACGTAAAAGGCCCTTCGGGCTTTAACGGCCGGCTGCCTGACCCGCCTTCCAATGAGGGACCGATAAGAAACATGTCAAGGAGTGCAAAAATCAGCGAAAATGAACCCCGTTTTTACCGCGATTGCCTGATACTCGCCTTCCCCACCCCTCAAGACAATAGCCGATTACTGGTTCACACAGGGCATTAACAGAATAGTCTTTCACACCTCAGCCCACCAGCCGCTCGACACAAAACCAGGTAACACAATGGTCGGTACCCTTATAAACCGAAACATTACGTGGGCAGAGTTAGCAAAACCATTCAACGATTACCTTGCCCGCGTCTCATATATGCTTCAACAGGGGACCTTCGTTGCCGACCTGCTTTATCTACTCGACGAAGGAGCCCCTTCAACAATGCCAATATGGGGCACAGGCCTGAAACCCGTGCCACCTGATGGATATGACTACGACTACATCAACGCCGACGCCCTGATAAACCAGCTTAATGTATCCTCTGATGGACGTCTGATCCTCCCTGACGGGACGAGCTACTCGGTGCTCATCCTTCCCGAAACCCACAAAATGACACTGCCGGTTCTCAGAAAAATAAGGGAACTCGTGCTTGCCGGCGCTACAGTCATCGGCCCGCGACCCGAACAGACACCAGGCCTTGCAGAATACCCGGAATCGGAGAAAGTCCTTAAAAATATTGCAATGGAAATATGGGGCGACCTCGACGGTATAAGCAGAACGAGGCGCACCGCCGGAAAAGGCCGAGTATTCTGGGGTACACCTTTGAGAAATGTCCTGAATATTTGCGGTATCAAACCCGATGTTGAATATGACAGACCCCTTGGTACAGAAATCAACTGGATCCACCGAAGGGCAAAAGATTCAGATATATACTTCATTGTAAATTCGTCGGACAAACCGTGTGAAATTAATGTAAGCTTTCGCGTTTCGGGTATGGAACCTGAGAAATGGGATCCTGTTAACGGAGAAACAGGTCCGGCAGGTTATTTTGTAACTGTCAACCGCACTGTTGTCCCGCTTAGCCTTGAAGGCAATCAGTCAACCTTCATCGTTTTCAGGAATAAAACCGAAAGAAATGAAAGAGTTATCGAGGAGCCTTCTGCCACACTCATGGCTGTGCTTTCAGGGCCATGGGAAGTAACTTTCCCTGCAGGGTTGGGTGCACCCGATAAAATTACGCTCGATACTCTCTACTCACTGTCGCTCCATAATGATGAAGGTGTTAAATATTTCTCAGGAACAGCCACTTACCGGACTACATTCAAAGTTCCAGGTAGATGGCTCAAAAACAATCCTCTCCTGCTGCTCGACCCGGGTAAAGTATGCGACATTGCGGAAGTATCGGTAAACGGCTCTCCTTATGAGGTAATATGGACACGGCCATATGCTGCAAATATCACAGGCCTTCTCAGAAAAGGGATAAATACCATAGAAATAAAAGTAACCAACCAGTGGACTAACAGGCTGGCTGGTGACGCAAAACTTCCTCCTGACAAAAAAGTACTCAAATCACAGATATTTGTCAGGCCGGGAATTATTAACGAGTCTGGTCTTATTGGACCTGTAAGAATCATAAGAATTTCAGAATAAAATCTTCAGATATGAAAACTCATAAATTAATTACTGTTATTTTTTTAACAATCTATTTTTCACCTGGAATTTTTTCCCAGCAGAATGCCCCGCCAAAACTGGTTGCAGGCATACTGGTAAATTATGATGAGGCGCTGGTTGGCCCATACACTCTGCCTGAGCTTCTTGTAACCCTGAATGGCAAAAAGGTCAGGAATGCTAAAATGTGGCACAATATGCGCCGGCCTGAGATTGTAAGGATGTTTGAGGAGCTTGAGTACGGCAAAACTCCCGGCAGGCCTGCAAACATGTCATTTAACGTGTTCGACAAAGGAACTCCTGCTCTTGACAGTAAAGCTATCAGAAAACAGGTAACGGTTTATTTCACCGGCGACACATCAAAATATAAAATGGACATACTCATTTATCTGCCGGCTGGCGCTTCAGGGCCTGTTCCGCTTTTCCTCAACCTCGGTTTTATGCCCAACAATACAATAACTGATGATCCAGGTATAAAACCAGGTTACATGTGGAGCAGGGATGGGAAAAGAATACCTACAAAAGCAGGCAGTTTCGGAAGAATGAATGTTGACCTGTTTCTATCGAACGGTATAGGCTTTGCCAGCATAAATTATGCTGATATAGAGCCCGATTTTGCTGATGGTTACAAATATGGCATCAGGGGTTATTACCTGAAGCCAGGGCAGAAATATCCTGCCGATGATGAATGGGGAGCCATAGCTGCATGGTCGTGGGGACTCAGCAGGGCAATGGATTATTTCGAAACGGATCCTCAGATAGACTCAAAGAAGGTTATTCTGTTTGGAGTTTCGAGGCTCGGAAAAACAGTTTTATGGACAGGAGCGCGCGACACCCGCTTCGGCATGGTTATAGCCAGCTGTTCGGGCGAAGGAGGAGCAGCATTATCGCGACGTGAATATGGGGAGAACATAAAACACATGACCGATTCCACAAGGTATTTTTATCAGTTCTGTGGCAACCGCAGGAAATTTGCCGACGACCCGTCGTCATGCCCGATTGATGCACATATGCTGGTGGCACTCGTAGCACCCCGGCCACTGCTTCTTCAAACAGGCGAAACAGATTACTGGTCCGACCCGAAAGGCGAATTCCTTGCTGCTGTGGCATCTGAACCCGTCTGGAAACTGCTGGGAAAAAAAGGTCTGGGTACAGATGTTATGCCTCCAGCAGGTGAAGCAATACTTAACGACCTGGGTTATTATATGCACGCAGGAGGCCATGGGGCTATGCCTGACGACTATCAAATTTTTATAAAATTTATCAGAAAACACTTTTTCGGGGAAAAGATAGAGTGATTATAAACAATCTCGAAAGGTTTTCATAATCAATATGTTATAAGCATGATTATTTAGAAGAAAATAAATTTACATAATTTTAACTATTTAATTACAAACCTTTACCTTTGTTGTAGATTCAGACAAATTCTGGGTTGCTTTTTTTGTCATTTTTACCCTTTTACCGGGGAGAGGGTAGTTGATGTTTGTTTCAGAATTAACCAAAAGCAATGGTATAACTTTTAGGTCAATGAAAAAGGCGCCTTTTGATGATAAATTGAACGAAAAGCTCTTAAAAATCCTGGAAGAGGAGCGGGCTTCAAGGAAAGCAATTCAGGAGAGTGAAACAAAATTCAGGACACTTTTTGAATCAGCCATCGATGCCATCTTCATAATGGATAAGGACAAGTTCATCGACTGCAACCAGTCAACTTTAAAAATCTTTGGCTGTTTAAATAATTCTGAAATACTTGGTCATCCACCCTATGAATTTTCCCCACCATTGCAACCCGACGGAAGGGATTCCCGTGAAAAAGCACTGGAAATGATTAACAGAGCATTTAATGGTGAAAATCTCAGGTTTTACTGGAAACATGCAAAAAAAGACGGTACTGCCTTTGATGCAGAGGTAACACTCAACCGGTTCATGGTCAATGATAAATATTACCTTCTCGCAATAGTCAGAGATATTGATGAAATAACAGCTATACAGGAAAAACTCCACCTGAGTGAGGAGTGTTACCGTCTGATATCGGAAGTTGCCTATGATTATGTGTTCTCCTCGATAGTTAAGGAAGACGACAGTCTTGAACTTGATTGGGTAGCAGGGGCATTTGAAAGAATTACAGGTTATACTCTCGAAGAATTTAAAGCTACTGGTGGATGGAGGGCTACAATTCTCCCTGAAGATATTGATACTGACAAAAGGGATTTTGAAATGCTTAAGCAAAACCAGAAAGTAATTTCAGAAATAAGAACGATAAAGAAAAATGGAGATATTGCATGGGTCAGGGTTTATGCACATCCGGTTTATGACGAGGAAAACAAAAGGCTCATAAGAATATACGGGGCTGTGCAGGATATAACTGAAAGAAAAAATGCAGAACTTGCTATCAGACAACTTGAAGAAAACTTCCACCGCTCAATAGCCGAATCGCCCCTCGGCATCAGAATAGTAACACCTGAAGGAGTAACAGTTTATGCCAACAAATCGTTTCTCGATATTTTCGGTTACAAGAATATTGAAGAATATGATCTTACCCCATCAATTGAAAAATATACCACCGCGAGTTATTCCCAGCACGTTTTAAGAAAAGAAAAAAGAAGAATTGGTGAGGAC
>JBASIK010000099.1:0-31725 GCA_049654745.1 Bacteroidales bacterium | reverse complement strand
ATATATACCAGGTCGAAAGGCAGGTTGAGGTCAGGAATAATATCCTGGGCCCTACCGTTTATAAGTTCAATAGCTTCCGACAATCCAGCTCTCTGAAAGTAATCTCTGGAGAAGTCGGATAATTCATCATTAATTTCAATTGTAAAAAGTTTGCCTCCTTTTCTCAATCCTTTTGCCAGGCATATTGCGGAATAACCTGTGAATGTTCCTATTTCAAGAATGTATGAAGGATTTATCATCCTTGAAATCATTTCAAGAATTTTTCCCTGAAGGTGGCCCGATAGCATGTTCGGGTTTACAAATCTAAGGCAAGTTTGCCTGTAGAGTTCCTGGAGCAGAGGATCTTCAGGTGTGATATGGTTTAGAATATAATCAAGTATTCCAGCTTCCATTTTATTTGTAAATCAGTACTGAAAGTTTTTGTTCGTCAAGAACTTCATTTGCTATATCCATAAGTTCGCTGGCGGTAACGGCATCTATTTTTTTGTAAATATCTTCAGGTGTGTCGATTCGGTTAAATACAAGTATATTTTTGCCCATACTTAGCATGAGGCTCTCGTAGCTTTCGAATCCCCTTGCCACATAGCCTTTTATCTGGTTTTTTGCTCTTGTAAGTTGAAGTATTCCTAGTTTCCGGGTACGGAGTTTTTTCATTTCCCGGTATGCGATTGTCATACTTTTTTCAATATGTCCGGGGTCGGTTCCGAAGTATATTGAGAATAAACCTGTTTCGTTATAAGGGTTATAAACTGACTCGACATTGTATGCGAGCCCGTTTTTTTCGCGCAGTGAAATATTAAGTCGGGAGTTCAGTCCCTGACCGCCCAGAATATTATTCAGAATAACCATACCGGTTCTTTTCCGGTCGTGAATATTGTACGAGATGTTTCCGATAATGCAGTGGTTTTGCCATGTATCGAGTTCACGTACAGTATAGGTTGGATGATAATCGGGTTGGAGTAAGGGGAGTTCTTCTCCGGTGTTTGCCGGAACCGGCTGAAAATGCTTGTTAATCAGAGAGATTACTTTTTTTGACTCAATGTTTGCCACGGAACTTATAACCATTCCGGAAGTGGAATAATTTCTTCTGACAAATGAAAGGATATTTTCTCTGGTGAAAGATTTTACTGTTTCGGGTGTACCAAGAATATTTCTTCCAATGGGCTGGTCTTTAAAGATAATCTCCTCGAAATCGTCAAAAATCAGTTCTGCGGGATTATCGCGGTAGGCATTTATTTCTTCAATAATTACTTCTTTTTCTTTTTCGATCTCTTTCGGGGGAAACACTGAGTTAAAAACGATGTCTTTAATCAGTTCGAGGGCCCTTTCGAAGTGTTCTGTGAGGACAGAGGCATGTATGGCGGTTTCTTCCTTGGTTGTATATGCATTCAGTTCGCCTCCAACATCATCGAGGCGGCTGAGGATATGATATGATTTTCTGGATTTTGTGCCTTTGAAGAGCATATGTTCGGTGAGGTGGGCGATGCCGTGTTCTTCTGGTTTTTCATTTTTTGAACCTGCATTAATAATAATTCCCAGGTGGGCAACACTTCCTTTCACGGGAAGATGTACCGCTCTGATACCGTTGGAAAGTGTATGAGTTATGAATTCCATTGTCGTTAATGCAGTTGCAAAGGTATCACATACGGAAAATGATTCCAAACGGAAAAAATTTTTATTAAAGTATTTGTTAAAAATGATTTGGGTGTTATATTTGCAGTCCTTAAAGCGCAGGAGGTGCCATAGCTCAGATGGTAGAGCAACGGACTGAAAATCCGTGTGTCCGTGGTTCGATTCCACGTGGCACCACAAAGGATAAAAGAGGGCTGCTGTAATAATGCAGCTTTTTTTATGCAGATATTTTGTTATATTATTTACAGCAAGACACTTGACCGGTTTTATATTGGATATACGGTTGATTTTAATAAGAGGTTACGGCAGCACAACAGTGGATATTATGGTTCCGGGACATATACTTCAAAGGTAAAGGACTGGGAAGAATATTTACTCATTTCGTGTGAGACAATTAAGGAGGCTGTATATATAGAGAGATACATAAAGAGGATGAGGAGTAGGAAGTATATAGAGAATCTGAAGCGGTATCCTGAGATTATAGATAAGATAAGGTTAAGGTACAGGGGATTGGGTTAATAGGTTAAGTGTGTCCGTGTCCCGATAGCTATCGGGACGATTCCACGTGGCACCACAAAGGATAAAAGAGGGCTGCTCGGAGTAGCAGCTTTTTTATTTAAAACATCCCCAACACCCTTGCCTTGCGTAATTAGTTCAGCGTTAAGCGTTCAGTGTTCAGCGTTTAGCGTTTAGCGGTCAGCGTTTTTCTTTGCTTTTGGTTTCTCTTCATGTCTTCATGTACTCACCCCCAACCCCCTGAGAGGGGGCTTAAATATCATTAATTTCTAAGTTATTAGCTCCATAGAAGCGGAATGTTTGTAGCAAAGGATTCAAACAATTATTGGCGCCGGGATGAGATGGTTTTTTGAAAAACGGAATCTTTATACCGGGCGTAATTGGTTTTGATCAGCGTATATCTGCGTTTCCGGCGAAGCCGGAATCCGCGTCATCCGCGTGCTAATTTCAATGGTCATTTGCGCTTCGCTTCGCTCAGTGTGTCATTCAATTGTAATTCGATAGTAATTCAATTGTAATTCAATAGTAATTCAATAGTAATTCAATAGTAATTCAATTGTTCCCGGTAAGCTGAGGTATTGGGATCTCAGTGGAATTTATCCCGCAATGCGGGACTCCGAAATTCTATAGTAAAGGCAAGGATTCAGGGGTGAAAACAAAATAGAGACTTTTTAGACAGCACCGGCCTGTTTGTGACAAAAAACTAATTTCTTTTTACCTTTACCAGATGAAAATCCAGAATGCCGATGAGAACAATCGCTATTGTTGCAGGTGGTGATTCGCCCGAATATGAGGTGTCGGTTAAGAGTGCTACAGAGGTTGCCAGGGCTCTTGCCGAGAGGTACGTAACTTATATCATTATGATCAGGGAGAACAACTGGTACTGGGAAGATCCCAGGGGCAGACGGTTCGGGATTGATAAAAACGATTTCACCCTGCATCTTGATGAGCGTAGGGTTCGATTCGATGCAGTTTTTATAGCTATCCACGGAACTCCAGGCGAAAACGGCCTTCTGCAAGGATATTTCGACATGCTCAGAATACCATACACATCGTGCAACGCATTCTGCTCAGCACTCACCTTCAACAAACATGCATGCAAACTTTTCCTTAAGGAATATGGCATACCAATGGCCGATTCAATAATGATACGCCGTGGGGAATCATCCGATGCTGATGCAATACTTTCAAAAATCGGACTACCGTGCTTTGTTAAACCCAACGACAGCGGCTCGAGCTTCGGTGTATCAAAGGTTAAAAAGCATGAAGACCTTCTACCAGCAATCGAAAAAGCATTTCGAGAAAGCAATGAGATACTTGTAGAGTCATTCATGGATGGACGGGAAGTGGCATGCGGAGTGGTAAAAGCAGCCGGGAAAAAGATTGTCCTGCCGGTTACAGAAATCGTTCCAAAAAACGAATTTTTCGACTACGAGGCAAAATACACCCCCGGAAAATCGGATGAAATAACTCCTGCAACCCTCGGCGAAAAACTTACCGAAGAGGTACAGCAGATGAGCTCCTTAATTTATGACCTGCTAGGCTGCAAAGGTATCGTAAGGGTCGATTTTATTATTGTAAAAGGAAAACCTCTGTTTCTCGAGATAAACACTGTTCCGGGCATGAGCGCCGAAAGCCTTATCCCAAAACAAGCAAAGGTCGCCGGTATTGCTCTCAGCGACCTCTACTCTATGGTTATCGAAGACCTTTTCAGAGACTAACCCACTACTTCAATTGAATCAGAGGCAGGCATTCATTGCTGCTGCCTTGCTTTGACAAGAGCACTTGTTGTGGTGTAATATTTTGTTATCATTCCTGGCACTTCCCACTCGGGCATTTTCCCTTCTTTCAGAAATCCAAGAAACTTTTCGGTTACCTGTGCAAAATGCTCTTCATGACCAACCCTGTATTTGTCAGGGATATTGATTCTGATTACATTCGTCCCGATGACGTCGAAGGAAAGGCCTTCATATGGAAGCGAAGCCAGAGCATTTTTCAGCTTTGCAATAAATTCATCTTTCGAGCCTTTTATATTTTCTATATAGAGGGTCGGTACAAATTTTTCGGCTGCTGTCTGGCGTATAACAAGGTCGCACCCGGTGCCTCTCATAATTGAAAAATGTGTGTCACCTCCGCCTTCCGGCGCCCTGTATTTCCATTCAACCGACACCTTTACCCATTTGCCTTTCAAACGGTAAACCATTTCGCCGTTTGCATAAACATTCAGTTTGCCATCTTTAATATCTTTTGACAGGTATTCAGGAAATTCATTGAGACCTGTAACACCTGAGAACTCTTCCTTTGTGAGAATTGTTGGCCAGCGGCGTGCAGCAATCATCTCAACATCCTCTTTTTTCAGAATCATTTCGGGAAAGCATTCCCACTGAACTAGGTCCACAAGATGAGTTGTTACATCTACTATTCCTTCGCCCTGCTGTTCAACATCGAAGAACCAGGCTGGCCGGATAAGGGGAGAACCTGAAACAATTTTCGAGAAGTGATGCACACTCTCCTTGGTAACCGCAGGTTCGTTTTGTGAACCATCAGTCAGTTCTCCAAATATCTCTTTTTTCAGTGACAACTCTTTCTGCAGGATAGTTGTCACCTCATATCTTTCAGTCATGATATCATACAGAAGTATGCCTTTTTCTGCTGCAACCCTGAAAGCTTCCTCAAGTTTTGGAAAGTCTTCGGGAGTTATTACCATTGGCTTGTCGGCAAGAACATTGAATCCGGCCTTAATTGAACTAAGAATATAGTCGGCTTTCTTTCTGTTGTTTCCTGAAAGAACTACCACATTACCGGGCTTTCTGTTAATCATTTCTTCGAAGAATTCATCGCCTGTGTAGACTATTTCGTTCCAGTGAGTCGGATTGTCAGGCCTTGTGTTGTACGATTGTATCCTTGCCAGATGCTGGTCGAGGTCGGGCCCTGCCGGAGCATAGACATATACATCGGGTGAGACACCTTCGTACATAGTTTTTTGCACAAGGGCGGCATGAAAATGGCCCGGGTCAACTGTAATCAATCTGATCATCCTGTCCTCTTTTGAAGTAGTTTCTTTTTCAGCCCTGCGGCCTCCCTGACCGCATGAAGAAAACAAAAGAATAAAAATTGTCAGAAATAAGAAAATGTTTTTCATATACAATGGTTTTATGTATTCTTGGTTACCAATTCTTCATCTTTCATATTTTTGAGCCCCTTAAATGCGTTTTTCTACCACGGTTTTCCGCCAGTGAAGAAAAGAGCGAAGGGGTTATTTTGTTGATACCTTAACAACTGGTGGATAAGCAAAGTCGGTCCATAATCTTTCCGAAGTTGCTCTGTCAACTTTTCCGTCGTAAATGAGCAGCCGGTATTTGAGCCGGTATACATTTCCGGGTTCCAGGACCCAGTCTTTATGACGGATCGGACAGAACTCGAAATAGACATCACCTCGTCCGTTCTGGTCAACAGGCCATACTCTCATTGGTTCGGGATGTTCCCTGTTGGAGGGGTGGGAGAAGAATACTATTCCCGATTCACCTTTACCTTCGAACATACCACCCACGTCGGTCCATCTTGCCCTTGTACCGTCGGCATCTATCCGGGTCTTTCCTTCAGAGGTAACCACCCAGCTGTTTTTGTTGTTCCATTCTGCAGTTGCCCTGAAACCAATGCCTCCGCCGTATCTGTAAGCTTCCAGAACCACTGCCGTGTCGCAGGCAACTGAAAGATAAGAAGTAAAATCAACAAGCCAGGCTTTTGAACCTGCGACCGGCTCGGTGTTCCATACCCTTACATCCCATACTTCGTTGAAAGTTGTCTCCTCTGGTTTTTTACCCTGAAAGTCTATATGTTCGTGACGAACATTAAAACTTCCGAAAACAGGTCCTTCGGTTAACGAATTAATCCCGGCATATCTTACCGTTCCCTGATGAGTGTAGAGATTCCAGAAGTCAGTTACATGATTTCTTATCTTTACGCGTGTCCAGGGATTCCATATGCCGAAATGGTGATAATGGTCCGGTGCATTGATTCGTGTAAGTATATTTCCCGAAGGAGAATATACCGGATGGATGAAACCGTTACGTTTGTACATAGTATCAACGCCTGCCGGAGGATAAACTATCTTAACTGCATAATCAAGAACCGGCTTTTCTTCTATTACCAGACGGATTATTTCAGGATTCATTCTGACTTTAACTGCAGGGTTAGTTTTCTTCTTGATGTCCTGGTAAAGAACATATTCCCTTTTTGCTCCTGCCGGTGTGACACCGCTCATAATCCACCACAGCCGTGGTATATATCCTTCCTCAACCTGCGAAGGTATTTCAATTAGCTTGCCTTTCACCATTTCGTAGAGCTGAAAGGAGAGTGTATCGGCAATGCTTAACCCTGAGAGATCGTAGCATACGGGAGTGTTTATCCTCTGAAAATTTCCTGCTTCAACCGTAAGCCTTGCAAGCTCTTTTTTCTGGGAGAATGTAGAGATTGCAAATGTCACCATTAGTACTGCAAAGAGAATCCTTCTCATAGCTCAACTTTATTTAATGTATTCTCTTACTCCTTCTATAAATGCTTCAATATTTTCATTTTTTACTCCCTGTGGCATTCCTCCACCCACCGACCATATTATGCGGTTATGGGTTTTGATTTCCCCGGCAGCTTTTTTAACAGCTTCTTTGACCTGAGCAGGTGTTCCTGCGGCCATAACGTCGCGTGGCGGAATATTTCCGACAAGGACTACTTCTTCGCCTGCCAGGTCTCTGATTTCTCCCATAGAATGTTCGAAGGAGAAATTGAACATGTTGACATTTATATCTTTCAAATGTTTTGCAGTGATCAGGCCCTGGGCGTCATTATGAAGAAACCTCACCTTGCAGTCGAAAGCATTGAATATTTTCCTGAAGGCAGGGATAGCATATTCGTTGAATTCATACTCACCTATAAAGCCCATAAGGTCGTCGAGTATAAAAATTCCACCGATAGACGGGAAGCATTTTTTCTGGTATCTGAGCCAGTTGCAGATAAACTCTGTAATGTGTCCGATTAGTTGTTCTGATTCGACAGGGTACATGGCGAGGGCCATCATGAATTCGGTTGTCCCCATCAGGAAGCTTGCAATGTTGAGTGGTCCGCGGGAGACAGCAAACCTTATTTCGTGACCTGCCTTTTTTATTTCCTCCTGGTTTTCTCTGAGTCTGTTTAACATGAAGGGCAGCAGACCGTCGGTTTCGACGTCGGGCACTGGCAAATCTTTGATGTCTTCAATGTTTTTTATGACTTTTTCTGCATGGGGCAGGCTCTGTTCCATCCATTTGAGTCGTGCGCCAAAGGCTGATGGCTCGGTGCACATGCCATATTCCGACCAGAAGCCGGGAAGGAACCAGATGTCGGGGAACAGGTTTACGGCTTTCAGGTTCGAAGCCAGCCAGTGCCTGTCGGATTGGTAATATTGAATATTGTTAATACCATACCACCCCGGGATCCAGGGGCTGTCTATTATAAACCCCACCGGCTGGTATCCAGGGTTTTTACCTTCAATGAGGGCAAGAAGGTCGTTCCATTGTTTATCGGTCATGACTCTGATAGTTTAAATGTTTCCTGCCGGTATGCATCTATGGGTTCGCAGGTGCATACCAGGTTTCTATCACCGTATGCATCATCTATTCTTCCCACTGAAGGCCAGAATTTGTTTTCGGATAGCCATTTAGCAGGAAAAGCAGCTTTCTGTCTGGTATATTTATGGTTCCAGTTATCTGAGGTTGTCACTTTTTCCGTGTGTGGGGCGTTGTGAAGAACATTGTCTTCTCTGTCGGCTTTGCCTTCGGTTATCTCCTGTATCTCAGCCCATATTGATTTCATTGCAGTGATGAATTTGTCGAGTTCCTGAAGCGGTTCCGATTCTGTTGGTTCAACCATCAGTGTACCGTGTACCGGGAATGAGAGGGTAGGGGCGTGGAAGCCATAGTCCATAAGGCGTTTGGCGATATCCACTTCGGATATACCGGCTTCAGCTTTAAACCTGCGGCAGTCGAGAATCATTTCATGGGCAACCATTCCATTCTTTCCTGTATAGAGAATTTTATAGCAATCTTTGAGAGCCGAAGCTATATAATTGGCATTCAGTATGGCATATCTGGTTGCCTCGGTGAGTCCTTCAGCTCCCATCATCATTATGTATGCATGTGATATTGTGAGTATGTGAGCGCTGCCGAATGGAGCTGATGATACAGCAGTTATACCCTTTTTGCCGCCTGTTTTTACAATGGGGTGTGATGGCAGGAACGGAGCCAGTTTTTCGTTCACAAGTATCGGTCCCATACCAGGTCCGCCGCCTCCATGAGGTATGGCAAAAGTTTTGTGAAGGTTAAGATGACAAACATCGGCGCCTATCTGGCCCGGACTGGTAAAACCTATCTGTGCGTTCAGATTTGCACCATCCATGTAAACAAGTCCGCCGTTGCGGTGCACAATGTCAACAATTTCAATCACATCTTCCTCGAAGACTCCGTGGGTTGAGGGATAGGTAATCATAATGCAGCTCAGGTTATCCCTGTTCTCTTCTGCCTTTTTGCGGAGGTCTTCCACGCTGATATTCCCTTTTTCATCACACTCCACCACAATAACTTTCATTCCTGCCATAGCTGCACTTGCAGGGTTTGTACCGTGGGCTGAGGCGGGGATAAGTGCAACTTTACGGTGTCCTTCACCTCTGCTGATGTGGTACTGTCGTATTACAAGCATACCGGTATACTCACCTGCAGCTCCTGAATTAGGCATAAACGAAATCTCCTTCATGCCGGTTATCTCTTTCAGGGCGTTGCCAAGCTCTTCCATCAATTTGTGGTAGCCAGCAGCCTGGTCGTCTGGAACAAAAGGGTGAATATTTGCAAATTCTGGCCAGCTCATCGGAAACATTGCTGTTGCCGGGTTGAGTTTCATGGTGCATGAACCCAGCGATATCATGCAATGTGTCAGTGAAAAATCCTTGCGCTCCAGCATTTTTATATACCGCATCATTGCAGTTTCGCTATGATACATGTTGAATACAGATTCTTTCAGGAATTCTGATTTTCGCAGGAATTTATCCTCAATGATACGGCAGTTACATAGCTCATTTATTTCAGGGGTTTTCTTTCCTGCAGCTCCGGCAAAAATTTCTGCTATTGTTCTTAGTTCTTCTAATGTTGTTATTTCGTCGGTGCTTATTAATACAATATTTCCGGAGGGGTACCAGAAGTTTATTCCTGCCTGTAGGGCCCTTTTTTTTATGTCGTCTGTAGTTATTCCTGAAGGCAGAATAATCTTCAGGGTATCGAAGAACTGGCTGTTTGCATTGGTAAAGCCTGCCTCCTTCAGCGCATCGCTCAGTGTGCAGGCAGTTCTGTGTATATGGTGGGCTATTGATTTAAGGCCTTCCGGTCCGTGATACTGGGCATACATACCCGACATAATTGCTAGCAGTGCCTGTGCTGTGCAGATGTTTGATGTTGCCCTCTCCCTTTTTATATGCTGTTCACGGGTCTGAAGAGCCATTCTGAGGGCAGGGTTGCCCTGTGCATCAACCGATATGCCTATTATTCTTCCCGGCATATTCCGTTTGAGTTCTTCTTTAGTAGCAAAGTAGCCCGCATGAGGACCTCCGTAGCTCATCGGCAGTCCAAAGCGCTGGCTTGAACCCACAACCACGTCGGCACCCCATTCGCCCGGAGGGGTGAGAAGTGCAAGACTCATCAGATCTGCTGCCACACAAAGCAAAGCTCCGGCAGAATGGATTTTTGAAGCAAAGTCGCGATAATCCCTTATCATGCCCGAGGCAGAGGGGTACTGAATGATGGCACCGAAAAAGGTATTATCGGGTGTGAACTCTTCATAATTACCTGTTACAAGTTCTATACCCAGAGGGGCTGAACGCGATTTCAGAACGTCGAGTGTCTGAAGAAAAATATCATTGTCAACAAAAAACTTAACGGCTCCTGCTCTTACAGCTTCTTTTGGGCGGGCATTGAACATCATTATCATTGCTTCAGCAGCAGCAGTAGATTCATCCAGAAGCGATGCGTTGGCTATCTCCATCCCTGTAAGCTCTATTATCATGGTCTGGAAATTTAGTAGAGCTTCAAGCCTGCCCTGTGATATCTCGGCCTGGTAGGGAGTGTACGAAGTATACCATGACGGATTCTCGAGTACGTTACGGATAATAACTGATGGCACAGCTACCCCATAATATCCCTGTCCGATGAATGACCGGTATTGCTTATTCATCGTCCCGAGTTTCCTGATATGGTTTAGATATTCATGTTCACTCATTGCAGGAGGAAGATCCAGGGGTTTCGTCAGCCTTATTGATGATGGAATTGTTTTATCAATAAGCTCATCAAGAGAAGTGACACCTATAGTGGCAAGCATTCCTGGTACTTCGTTCTCACGAGGACCTATATGCCTTTTTACGAATTTGTCTGATGTCATTAAATTATTGATATAAAGTTAATTAAAGATAAATATTCTTGCGTATAGCACATTGCTAAAATAGTAAAAGTAATTTATTAATACCATGAAAAGTATTATATCAGGTCAGCCATGGATTTCTTTTAAGCTCATTTTCGATGGTTGTTGTCGGCCCATGGCCTGAATAGACTACCGTTGAAGGGTTCAGTATAAGTATTTTTTCTTTTATGCTTTTAAGCAGAGTATTTTGATTCCCTCCTGGTAGATCGGTTCTTCCGATACTTCCGGCAAAGATTGTGTCGCCGGTAAAGATGCATGATTCTTTTTCGCAGTAGAATGCTACTCCTCCGGCTGTATGACCGGGTACATGCATTGTTTTCAGAGAAATATTTCCGAATTCAATTATTTCGCCATCTTCAATGAAGGCTTCTGGTTCGGGTGGTTCATCCATTTTCAGTCCGAAAAATTCTGCATGGGCAGGTGCATTTTTCAGGTTTGGTATCTCTTCTCTGTGGCAGTGTGTACGGAGATTGTATTTTTCAAACATGAATTTGTTCCCGAAAACATGGTCGAGGTGGCAATGGGTGTTCAGCAGAAGAACCGGTTTAAAATTTTTAAGTTCGATAAAACGCACCAGTCGCTGAAATTCTTTTTCATTATAGCAGCCACAGTCAATAACAGCACATTCGCCCGTTGTGTCGGCTACGATATAAGTGTTTACTTCAATTGGAGAAAAAACAAGCCGGAATACTTCCATGATATAATTGGTTATCCATTCACTGTACCTCTCAGCATGGGGACAAATACAAATGTACCATGAGAAGAGTAGTCGTACGAATCGGGGCCTATGCGTTCAACCACGGTCATTATCTGATAATCTCCGCCACCGAGTGGTACTACGAGTCTGTCGCCTGTTTTAAGCTGCTGCAGCAGTTTATCGGGTATTTCTGGTGCTGCAGCCGTAATAATGATACCGTCGTAGGGTCCATATTCCTTTTTGCCTTCCCATCCGTCACCGAAAAAGAAATGAATATTATGGTAACCCAGTTCTGCGATTGTCTGCTGGGCTTTCTGGTAAAGCTCCCGGCATCGCTCGATGGTGTAGACCCTGGCGCCCATTTCAGCCAGAATAGCTGCCTGATAGCCGGAGCCAGTACCAATCTCGAGAATTTTATCTCTCTTTCTTACCTTCAGCAGGCTGGTCATTACTGCAACTGTATAGGGTTGGGAAATGGTTTGACCCGCAGCTATAGGAAAGGCCTTATCGGCATATGCATGATGCAGAAAAGCAGGATCCATAAACAGATGCCGTGGTACGGTTCTCATTGCCCGCAATACCTCTTCGTCGGTTATTCCTTTTTCCCTGAGGCTCTCGACAAGCTTTTCCCTCAGGCCTCTGGCCTCAAACGTATCCTGCATTTTTCAGGTTTTTTTCAGGCTTATTCTACTGGATTCTTATTTACTCCGGGCAAAAATAAAAAAATTATTTTTGCCGGAACCTTTTAAAAGTATTCCGGCAATTAAAAACAATTTTGTCCGTTAATATTACATGAAGAAAACCAGACTGGCGTTAATATATCTGTTTTTTAACATTGCAGGTTCTGTAGCTGCATGGATTTTATTCTGCTTCATGACAGGTATCCCGTCTGGTTCCAGCATGCAGTTATCCGGAGAGTATACGGGTTTTTATATAAAAAGCTCTGCTGCTGTATCACTTTCGTGGGCTTTAATCTTTTTCCTTACCGGGTTTTATTCAGTATCATTAAAGAGGTCAAGGCTTCAGGAGCTTTTCTATTCTCTTGCAGTTACTTCAATGGGAGTAGTATTTCTGTTTATTTTTTTACAGGCCGGGAGGTATTTAACTGACTATTCTACATTCCTGCGCTCTCTCATCTTATTGTTCACATGGCAGTTTCTTCTTACATATATTCCGAGGACGATTGTAACTTCGGTTACTGCCCGCAGGGTTCACAGAGGACTGGTTGGTTATAAGACGCTGATTCTTGGTTCAAAGAAAAAAGCATTAGAGATTTACAGGAGGATAAAGGAGGAGGCAATCCCGGGTGGCAATATTCTTACGGGGTACATTATTATTAATGGTGGAGCAAATCATAAGTCCGAATGGGATCTTGAATGCCTGGGAAATGCTGAAGATATACTAAAGGTAATAAATGAGCATCAGATTGAAGAAGTTATACTTGCCGTTGAGGATGATGAGTTCGAAAAGCTTCTGGATATTATAGGGCAGCTTCAATTCACTGATGTTACAATTAAAGCGATTCCTTCTCTAAAAGATCTGTTAACGGGACGGGTTGAACACACTTCCATATTTGGAACTCCATTGCTGGAGATCCCTAACAAAACCATGACTCATACGCAGGCAATTATTAAACAGATAATTGATTATGCTGCTTCAATAATACTTTTAATTCTTCTTATTCCTGTTATCCTTGCCCTTGCCATTGCAATAAAGCTTTACGATGGAGGGCCTATCCTATACCGGCAGGAAAGGATCGGGCGAAATGGAAAGCCATTTACTATTCTGAAGTTTCGTTCGATGAAGAAAGATGCCGAAAGCACAGGACCGATGCTTTCGGGGAAGAGTGACCCAAGGATTACACCAGTAGGCAGGTTCATGCGCCAACACAGGCTTGATGAAATACCTAACCTTCTTAATGTGCTTAAGGGTGATATGTCGCTCGTTGGTCCACGGCCGGAAAGGCAATATTATATTGAGCAAATAGTAAAAAGGGCTCCACACTTCAGGCGTCTCCTTAAAGTTAAACCAGGGATAACATCATGGGGTCAGGTAAAATATGGTTATGCCTCAAACATCGATCAAATGGTCGAAAGACTTGAATATGACCTTATCTATCTTGAAAATATGAATCTGCTTGTCGACCTCAAAATCATTATCTATACGGCGATGATTATTTTAAAGGGCAAAGGGATGTGATAAAGGTTTAATAGTTAGGATGAAACTAATTATCAGAGAATTACTTCCGTGATTGGTTTGTAAAGAGGCCCGCTAGGCATTAACACACTTTCGTAATATATTAACTTATTCAATTTAACATTTTGAAATTCAACATTTTCGTGTTCTGATATAATTTCCTTAAGTTTTTCGTTGTTTCTGAGAAATTTAACTCTTCCCAGTGTCAGGTGTGGTCTAAATTCTCTCTCTTCAGCAGGGATGTTAAGGGAGTTCATTATTCCTGAAACTATCTTCTGAAGATTTAGAAGTGTTTCTGCATTTTCTATTCCTGCCCATATAACACGGGGGTTGCTGATACCGGGGAAGACACCCAGACCTTTTATTGTAAAAAATATTTCCCCTGAACCTGAACATTTTTCCTGAAGGTTCCTGCTCATCAGTTCGATAGTTTCCTCTTCGGTATCACCAAGAAATGCAAGTGTAAGATGCATGATGGCAGGATCGACCCATTTTATCGAATCCCTATTGAGACCGTTACGGAGAAGTGCGATGGTTTTTCTCAGTTTTTCACCCGGTTCAGCTTTGACTGCAACAAAAGTTCTCCTCATTTTTTATAAAAATCAACTCTTCAAATATAAAGATTAGTTTTGTTGCTTCTCCGGAAAATTTTTTACCATAATTTTGTTCTTCATTTCTTTTTTACAACATTTGCAAATCTTAATATTATTTAATTATAATCATTTCTGATGTCCATAAATCTTTATCAGATTTCTCTTCTGCTTATTTTCAGTTTTGCAGTTCTGGTTTTTATTCTGCTTTTTTACATTCCCGCGCCATATGGAAAATTTATGCGCAAGGGTTGGGGGCCATCAGTAAAATCTGGTCTGGCATGGATGATTATGGAATTTCCATCACCATTTCTGATGATATATTTTTTTCTTACAGCAACACATAAAAATATTGTTTATTACATATTTATTCTGATGTGGCTTGCGCATTATTTATATCGCACATTTATTTATCCTTTTATGCATTCGGGAAGAAAAAAGCCTTATCCGGTTGTAGTTGTTCTTATGGCTGTTATTTTCAACGTATTAAATGGTTTTGTAAACGGGTATGGCGTGTTTCATCTTTATTCTTATGATAGGTCGTGGTTGTTTTCATGGCAGTTTATTGCAGGTTTTGCATTATTTACCTGCGGCTTTATAATTAATAAAACAGCCGACAGTAAAATGATGCATCTCAGAAATAACAATTCAGGGGAATATGTTATACCTCGCGGGTGGTTATTCGAGTACATTTCGTCGCCTCATTATTTCGGTGAGATTGTGGAATGGTGCGGTTGGGCATTAATGACGTTTTCGCTTCCCGGGCTTGCTTTTGCTGTTTTTACTTTTGCCAACCTTTTTCCTCGGGCTATAGCCTCACATAAATGGTACAGGCAGCACTTCAACGATTATCCTTCGGGAAGAAAAGCTGTTATTCCTTTTTTAATCTGAAAATTCTTTAATTTTACTTTCGTTTCTGAAACAGTTTTATGTTTGTTCCGATCTTGAGAAATCAGAATTAATTTTACTGTTGAATCGTATTAATGATGATAGAAGAACTTGCAAAGGCTGATACTTACAGGTCGCCTGTTCTGGAGCCCGGGTTCAAGAAATGGCTTATAAGAGATAACTGGTTTTATTTTATCATAAATTTTGGCAGGATCGTTTTAAGAACCCGCAGGGAAGCAAGGGAAGGAAGATACGATTATCCTGAGTGGATTTATTCATCTCATGAGATACTGAGGCTTCTGGAAAAAATCGGGGGCCGTTTTGAAATTGAAGGAATGAATAATATTTCCAGAATACCAGAACCGGTAATATTTGTGAGCAATCACATGAGCACTCTCGAAACAATGATCTTTCCTGGAATTATTGCCCCTCGCAGAAAAGTGACGTTTGTTGTGAAGGAAAGCCTTGTCAAAAATTATTTTTTCAGGGATGTAATGCGTTCGCGAGACCCCATTGTTGTAAGCAGGAGAGACCCGCGCAGGGATTTTGAAACTGTGATGAGCCAGGGTCCTCTGCTTCTTGAAAAAGGAATATCAATTATAGTTTTCCCCCAGAGCACCAGAAGCAGGGAATTTATACCATCCGAATTTAACACAATGGGGGTTAAGCTGGCAAAAAAGACAAATAAATATGTGGTTCCTGTGGCAATAAAAACAGACTTCTGGGGAAATGGTAAGATTATCAAGGAATTCGGAAAATTTGACCACAGAAAAACTATCCACATAAAGTTTGGTGAGCCTCTTATTGTTAAAGGAACAGGCAAAGAAGAAAATCAGGCAGTAATAGAATTCATACAGTCGAATCTGGAAAAATGGGAAATGGAACAGAATTAACAGCCTTTTTCAGAAAAATAGATGTACGTCTTATTGCTTTGGAAAACAATTTTTGTGAAATTTTTTAAGTGTAATAGATACAATTAAAATATTTCTTTTTTAGATTTGAAGAAAATAAAGGAAAAAGTTAAAATTCAAGAATACACAACAGAAAACATTAATTATTTATTCAATTTAAAATGAATTTAATATGGCAACTCTTGACTGGATTGTATTAATTCTTTTCTGCTTAGGACTCATAGGTATAATCGTCTGGGTTGTAAAACAGAAGACTGAAACCTCAGCTGATTATTTCCTTGCAGGTCGTGATGCTACCTGGCTGGCAATAGGAGCCTCTATATTTGCTTCCAATATAGGTTCGGAGCACCTTGTTGGTTTAGCAGGAGCAGGGGCCTCGAGCGGTATGGCCATGGCTCACTGGGAGATGCATGCATGGGTAATACTTATTCTGGGATGGGTATTTGTACCATTTTATTCAAGGAGTAAAGTTTTCACCATGCCTGAGTTTCTCGAAAAGAGATATAACCGGGGAGCAAGGTCTTTCCTTTCGGTTATTTCACTTGTTAGCTATGTCCTTACGAAAGTGGCTGTAACCGTATACGCAGGTGGTATAGTATTTAAACAGGTATTCGGCATTGAGTCGATGTTCGGTATTGATTTCTTCTGGATCAGTGCCGTAGGACTTGTGATTTTGACCGGTATTTACACAGTTTTGGGAGGAATGAAAGCTGTGCTCTGGACTTCCGTATTACAGACACCAGTTCTTCTACTGGGTTCAATAGCAGTTCTGATTATAGGACTTATAAAGGTAGGAGGATGGTCGGAAGTGTTGGAAATATGCAGGGCTGTGCCAGTAAATGCCGATGGTGATACCATGGTCAATCTTATAAGGTCCCATCGCGACCCTGAGTTTCCATGGACAGGTGTTATTCTCGGATCAGCAATAATCGGTTTCTGGTACTGGTGCACCGACCAGTATATTGTACAGAGGGTTCTTTCAGCAAAAAATCAGAAAGAGGCACGTCGTGGCACTATTTTCGCAGGTTATCTGAAACTTACCCCTGTCTTCATTTTCCTCATCCCGGGTATGATTGCTTATGCTCTTAACCAGAAAGGTTTAATACATCTCCCAAGTTCTGATTCAGCATTCGCAGTACTGGTCAAAGAACTCTTACCTGTTGGCTTCAAAGGTCTGGTGGTTGGTGGTTTGCTCGCAGCACTTATGAGTTCCCTTGCATCATTATTTAACTCATCTGCCACGCTTTTCACTGTTGATTTCTACAAACACTTCAGACCACAGGCAAGCGAACATGAACTTGTAAGAGTAGGAAGAATTGCTACTGCAACAATAGTTATTCTTGGCATTCTCTGGATTCCCGTAATGAAGGGACTTGGAAAAGTTCTATATGCCTACCTGCAAGATGTGCAGTCACTGCTTGCTCCGGGTATCGCTGCAGTATTTCTCCTCGGAATTGCTTCAAAAAAGACCACTCCAAAAGCTGGATTCATAGGACTCATTACCGGCTTTGTGCTTGGTATGACACGGCTTGGACTTAACGTATTCAAGAGCTCTCTCAATCCTGAAAGTTTAATCTATAAAATATTCGTAGCACCAAACTGGCTGCATTATGAATGCATAATTTTCTTTATCATCATTGCACTTGTGATCGTAGTAAGTATGATGACGCCCAAAGCAGACCCTGTGGCAATAAAAGGACTTTATTTCGGTTCTGCTACACCCGAAGAAAGAGCTATTACACGTGCCAGCTGGAACAAATGGGATGTCATTAATACAGCTATAATTTTGAGTGTTATTGTTGCATTTTATATCTACTTCTGGTAAGAAATTAAATCAAAAAGATATGGAAAACCTCCGAAAGTTTGAAGCATGGTTCGTGACCGGTAGCCAGCATCTGTACGGTCCCGAAACATTGAAACAGGTAGCAACCGACTCACGTCAGATTGCCGCAGAACTCGACAAAAACCCTTTAATACCGGTAAAGATTATTTTCAAACCGGTTCTCACAACGCCTGAAGCCATCTTTGAACTTTGCTCTGAAGCCAATAGTGTTCCCGACTGTATAGGACTGATCACATGGATGCATACTTTCTCTCCGGCAAAGATGTGGATAAGAGGTCTTTCCTCGCTTAACAAACCTTTCCTGCACCTGCATACCCAGCTCAACAGGGATATACCGTGGAAAACGATCGACATGGATTTCATGAATCTCAACCAGTCGGCTCACGGCGACAGGGAGTTTGGTTTCATTACAACCAGGATGAGGCTTAACCGGAAAGTTGTTGTAGGACATTACAAAGACCCAGAAGTGGTGGAAAAAATAGGCATCTGGCTCCGCGCTGCAGCAGCTTTAGCCGATGCTCGCACAATGAAAATCGTACGGTTCGGGGATAACATGAGGGATGTAGCTGTTACAGAAGGCAACAAGGTGAGTGCTCAGATAAAACTGGGATATTCTGTATACGGATATGGCGTGGGAGATCTTGTGAAATATGTCAATGCTGCTTCACCTGCAGCCATTAAGAAAAAGATCAAAGAGTACGGGGAAGAATACAGGCTGACGAAAGCAGTAGCTTCTTCTGAATCGCTTTATGAAGCTGCAAAGATCGAAGTTGGGCTTGAGAACTTTCTGAAGGAAGGTGATTTCAAGGCTTTTACCACCACTTTCGAAGACCTTCACGGTTTGAAGCAGTTGCCCGGGCTGGCAGTTCAGCGACTGATGTCGAAGGGATATGGTTTCGGTGCCGAAGGTGACTGGAAAACAGCCGCACTCGTACGTTCAATGAAGGTTATGGCTTCGGGACTTAAGGGTGGCACCTCCTTCATGGAAGATTATACCTATCATTTCGACCCTGCAGGAATGAGAGTACTTGGTGCCCATATGCTTGAAGTGTGCCCCTCAATAGCAAAAAGCAAGCCAACTGTTGAAATACACCAGCTATCTATCGGAGGCCGGGAAGATCCAGCTCGCCTTGTCTTCAGCGCACGAACAGGAAGGGCAATAAACGTTTCGGTAATAGATCTGGGCAACAGATTCAGGATGATAGTAAATGATGTTGAGTCGGTTGAATGCCCGGATATGCCAAAACTGCCCGTTGCCAGAGTACTCTGGAGACCTTTGCCTGACCTCAAAACGGCTGCAGCAGCATGGATATATGCCGGTGGAGCACACCATACAGGCTTCAGCCTCGCTCTTACCGCCGAATATATGGAAGATTATGCTTTAATGACAGGTATCGAATTCCTCCATATTGGGGAAAAATGCGACCTCAGCCAGTTCAGAAAAGAACTTATGTGGAATGAAGCATATTACCAAATTGCAGGGGGTATAAGTTAACCCCTGCATGTTTTCATTCAACATCAGAAAAAAGCACCTGAATCATATGAAAATCTATTCAGGAATACCAAAACACCTCGTCGCGGTTGACTGCATCATTTTCGGCTACGATATTATGGAGAAAGAGCTGAAGCTGCTCCTGATAAAGAGGGGATTTGAACCAGCAAAGGGCAAATGGTCGCTGGCAGGAGGGTTTGTTTATGAAAAGGAAAGCCTGGATGAAGCTGCAGCCAGAGTGCTCTACAATCTGACCGGGCTCAGAAATGTATATATGGAACAGAATTATACATATGGTGAGGTTGATAGAGATCCGGGAGCAAGAGTTATTTCAACCTCATTCTTCGCATTGATAAAAATTCAGGATATCGACAGAGAACTTGCCGAAAAGAATGGAGCTCACTGGCGATCCATTTCAAGACTTCCGGAACTTATTTTCGACCATACAAGGATGGTGGAAAGAGCACTTAACGAGCTTCGCCAGCAAGCTAAAGTGAAACCTGTGGGATTTGAATTGCTACCTGAAAAATTTACACTAGTACAGCTTCAGGATCTTTACGAGGCAATATACCAGAGAAAAATTGACAAAAGAAACTTCCGCAAAAAAATTCTTTCGATGAACTTGCTAGAAAAACTTGATGAAAAAGAAAAATTAACATCCAAAAGAGGTGCATGGTATTACAGATTCATACCTGAGAAATACGAAGTGTTTACACAAAAGGGTTTTTATTTCAATCTTGATGTAAGCTGAAAAACCTGCATTAAGAACATCATAATAATATGCTTGAAAAATTCAAAGAAAAAGTACTTGAAGCCAACCTGGAAATTGTAAAACAGGGACTTGTCATACATAGCTGGGGTAATGTTAGCGGTCGTGACCCTGAAACAGGTTATATTGTGATAAAACCCTCGGGAGTGAGCTATTCAAAGATGAAGGTATCTGATATAGTGGTTCTTGATCTTGAGGGAAATATTATTGAAGGGAAAAGAAAACCGTCAACTGATACTCCCACTCACCTCTTTTTATATCGAACCTGGTCTTCGGTTGGCGGGATAGTTCATACTCACTCTACTTATGCAACTGCATGGGCTCAGGCAGGAAAAGGGATTCCTCCTCTGGGTACAACCCATGCCGACACCTTCTGTGGTGAAGTGCCCTGCACCCGTAAACTTCAGCCCGGTGAGATAAAAGCAGATTATGAGATCAATACAGGCAGGGTGATTGTTGAACGGCTTGGCTCAACCGACCCTCTTGTTATGCCATCGGTTCTCGTAAACTGCCATGGACCTTTTAGCTGGGGCAAGAATATTGATGAGGCAGTTTACAATGCAATCACACTTGAGGAAGTGGCAAGGATGGCTTTCTACACAGTGCTTCTCGGAAATCAACAGGCTATAGATACGACTCTGCTTGATAAACATTTTCTGAGGAAACACGGCAAAGATGCATATTACGGACAGGAAAAAGAATAAAAAGACAAAAAAGAATATGGCTGACAGATATGTAATAGGTCTCGATTACGGAACCGATTCGGTCCGCACCGTTGTAGTCAATGCGCTTAATGGCGAAATAGTTGGAACATCTGTGTTTGAATACCCCCGGTGGAAGAAGGGTTTATACTGCAATCCTGCCATCAATCAGTTCCGCCAGCACCCTCTGGATTATATCGAGGGGATGGAGGTCTCGGTGCGTGAAGCACTGAGCGGACTTGGCCGGGAGGTAATAGAGAATATAGAAGGTATAACTGTTGACACAACTGGCTCCACTCCTGTAGCTGTCGACAGGCAGGGAGTACCTCTGTCGCTTAAGAAAGAATTTGAGGAAGAGCCTGATGCAATGTTTATTCTCTGGAAAGACCATACAGCTGTTGATGAAGCAGCTGAGATAAACCAGCTTGCCAGAACATGGGGTGGTGAAGATTATACGAAATATGAAGGGGGAGTCTATTCGTCGGAATGGTTCTGGGCAAAGATTCTTCATGTGCTTCGCAGGAATGAAGAAGTAAGGAGGAATGCATGGTCGTGGGTTGAACATTGTGACTGGATACCTGCGCTTCTTACAGGGGAGACTGACCCGCTTAAGATAAAAAGAAGCCGTTGCGCAGCAGGGCACAAGGCAATGTGGCACCCCGATTTCAATGGATTACCCTCTGAAGAGTTCCTCGTAAAGCTTGATCCGTTGCTGGCCGGGCTGAGGGAGAGGCTCTATAAAGAAACATATACCTGCGATGTGGTTGTGGGTACCCTAACAAGGGAGTGGGCAGAGAGGCTGGGACTTTCAACACGGGTAAAAGTGGGGGTCGGGGCTTTCGACGCCCATCTGGGAGCTGTGGGAGGAGAGATTAAACCATACCAGCTGGTTAAGGTAATGGGCACTTCTACATGCGATATGCTCATCGTCCCCATGGAAGAGGCAAAGGATAAGCTTGTAAAAGGTATATGCGGGCAGGTAGATGGATCGATAGTTCCGGGAATGCTCGGATTGGAGGCGGGACAGTCGGCGTTCGGTGATGTATATGCCTGGTTTAGCCGCCTGCTTATGTGGCCTCTTGAGGCGATTATTCCCCGGATGAGTTGGCTCGACGAAAAAACAATAGAGAGAATCAGAAATGAATCATCCGACAGAATAATCGCCGAACTGAGCAGTCATGCCATGTCACTTAACGATGAGGAAACAGCACTGCTGGCTCTCGACTGGCTCAATGGTCGCCGTACTCCGTTTGCAAATCAGGAATTGAAGGGTGCCATAACTGGACTTACTCTGGGCTCTGATGCCCCGCGTATCTTCAAAGCACTCGTGGAAGCAACAGCCTTCGGCGCAAAAATGATTAACGACCGCTTCATCGACGAAGGCATAAGAATTGAAGGTGTTATTGCCATAGGCGGAGTGACAAAGAAAAACCCGTATGTAATGCAGGTGGTGGCTGATGTCCTGAATGTTCCTATCAAAGTAGCACGTTCAGAACAAACCGTGGCTCTCGGTTCAGCAATGGCCGCCTCGGTTGTGGCTGGAATACACCCCGATATCCCATCAGCACAAAAAGCCATGGGCGGCGGATTCGAAAAAGAATATGTTCCCAACCCTCATAAAACTGAAAAATACAGAATAATATATGAGAAATATAAAAAGCTGGGAACCTTTATTGAAAATGAGCTTACAGACTGAAATCCTGAAAACAAACAAAAAATATTTTATGCTATGAAAGTGAAAAAGATTTTTTCCCTAACATTCCTCTGCGTGGTATGCATGTCAACGGCTGTTTATCCGCAGAAAACAGGAACTGAAACCGTAAACCAGTTTGTGATAATTGCTAATAATCCCGGCCCGGTAATATCAAAAGATATCTACGGGCACTTTTCGGAACATCTCGGCACCTGTATTTATGGAGGTATATGGGTAGGGCCCGATTCAAAAATTCCGAATACCTACGGAATAAGGAATGATGTACTGTTTGCACTGCGTGAGTTGAAGGTGCCGAATCTTCGCTGGCCTGGAGGATGTTTTGCCGATACTTACCACTGGCGCAATGGCATCGGTCCACAGGTAAAGAGAGCCTCTATAGTCAACATCCACTGGGGTGGGGTGACCGAAGATAATTCCTTCGGAACACACGAGTTTATGAAGCTCACCGAACTGCTTGGATGCGATGCTTATATCAATGGGAATGTGGGTTCAGGAACAGTTCAGGAGATGGCAGAGTGGGTTGAATATCTCACAAGTGATGCTGAGAGCCCCATGACAAGACTTCGCAAGGAGAACGGCAGGGAAACACCTTGGAAAGTCAGGTACTGGGCAATAGGGAACGAAAACTGGGGATGCGGCGGAAATATGACCGATGAATTTTATGCCTCAGTTATGCGCCAGTATTCAACATACCTGAATAACTATGGCGGCAACAGGCTGTACAAAATAGCCTGCGGACCCTATGGCGATAATTTTCAGTGGACGGAAACTCTGATGAAAGATCCTTCAACCAGAAACATGTTCCAGGGAATATCGGTTCATTACTATTCAGTGGTTGACGGATGGAATTATAAAGGCTCCGCTACAAAATTCGATGAAAGAGAATGGTTCGAAACTTTCCGCCTCAATTACGACATCGAAAGGATTATAATTGGCCATAAGAACATTATGGATCGATACGACCCTGGTAAAACAAAAGGGCTGATTGTTGATGAATGGGGCAACTGGTTTAATGTCGAACCCGGTACAAATCCTGGTTTTCTGTATCAGCAAAACACATTACGCGACGCCATTACAGCCGCAATACACCTTAATATTTTCAACCGTCATGCCGATAGGGTTAAAATGGCAAATCTTGCCCAGATGGTCAACGTTCTTCAGGCAGTGATACTAACCAGGGATGACAAAATGGTACTGACTCTCACATATTATGTGTTCAAAATGTTTAAAAACCATCAGGACGCAAAGCTCCTGAAAACCGACCTTAAGTGCGAGGATTATACCTATGGAGATAAAAAGATTCCTGCCATCTCAGCATCGGCTTCAATGGGTAAAGACGGCACAATACTCATTACAATAGCAAACCTCAATCCCTCAAAGGATATTACAGTAACCTGCCCTGTTATAGGTGCAACAATAAAAACTATTTCAGGACAGGTACTTACTGCCCGTGAGATGAATGCTCATAATACTTTTGAAAATCCCGACTATGTTAAGCCAGCCGAATTCAAAGATTATAAATACAGCAACAGTGTACTTACGATAACAATGCCGGCAAAATCAGTGGTCGCGCTTGAATTAAAATGATATGAAGAATTTTTTAAATGTTTTGCTGGCCGTTAGTATTACCCTGGCAGTAACTTGTTGCACAGGGCACAAAGCCGGTGATTATCCTGTTAAACCTGTCCCTTTTACTTCAGTAAAGCTTACTGACGATTTCTGGGCGCCCAGGATAAAAAAGAATGCTGAAGTCACAATACCGATAGCATTTGGTTACTGTGAATCAACAGGCAGGATTAAGAATTTTGAAATTGCAGGAGGACTGGATACCGGGAAATTCCAGACTCTTTATCCTTTTGACGATTCAGATGTTTTCAAAATCATAGAGGGTGCATCTTACTCGCTCCAGACTTTTCCCGATCCAAAGCTGGAGGCTTATCTCGATACACTTATATGGAAAATAGGCCTTGCCCAGGAAGATGACGGATATCTCTATACCAACCGCACCATAGCAGAGATGCATGGCGGAGAAGGATTACATGAATGGGCGAGCCCCCGGCGCTGGGAACTCGATTCAGTCCTGAGTCATGAACTCTACAATATCGGACATCTGTACGAAGCAGCCGTAGCCCATTACCAGGCAACAGGAAAAAGAACCCTTCTCGATATTGCTATAAAATCAGCCGACCTGGTTTCGAAAGATTTTGGATACGACAGGTTGAAAGTCTACCCAGGGCACCAGGTTATCGAGATGGGACTGGCAAAGCTATACAGAATCACAGGCGATGAGAAATATCTTGACCTGGCAAAATTTTTCCTCGACATACGGGGTCCAGAGGGGCAGGAATATAATCAGGCACACATTCTTCCTGTCGACCAGACGGAAGCAGTGGGGCATGCTGTGAGAGCAACATATATGTATTCGGGAATGGCTGATATCGCAGCGCTTAAAAACGACACCCGGTATCTGAATGCGATAACGCGTATATGGGAGGATCTGGTTTACAGAAAGATGTATGTAACAGGCGGCATAGGTGCTTCGGGAGGAAACGAAGGGTTTGCAGGTCCTTATGTCCTTCCGAATATGACAGCCTATTGTGAAACATGCGCATCGATAGGTAATATATTCTTCAATCACAGACTCTTCCTCTTTCATGGCGATGCAAAATATTATGACATAATTGAAAAAACTCTCTATAATTCAATGCTTTCAGGTGTCTCGCTTTCAGCCGACAGGTTTTTTTATCCCAATCCGCTTGAATCTAACGGACAACACAAACGCCAGGCATGGTTCGGATGTGCTTGCTGCCCCTCTAATATTGCAAGGTTCATGCCTGCTATACCAGGTTATATATATGCTGTTGCCGATAAGGATATCTATATAAATCTTTATACTTCAAACAGAGCAACAATTAATGCCGCAAAACAAAACATCGTTATTGTTCAGGACACACGATACCCATGGAATGGGAGAGTGGAAATATCTGTTGAACCTGAAAAAGAAGCAAATTTTATTCTGAGGTTAAGAATACCCGGATGGGCAAGAGATGAAGCTATACCGGGAGGATTATACCGGTTTACAAGGCCATCAGGTGAAAAATTTTCTTTGACAGTGAATGGTATAGATATAAAATATTCTGTTAAGAAAGGATATGCGGTTATAAAAAGAAGATGGAAGAAGGGAGACAGGATTATTATTGACTTTCCAATGCCGGTTAGAATGGTATGTGCTGATGAAAAAGTTAAAGATGATGCGGGAAGAGTTGCTTTTCAGAGGGGACCTTTTGTCTATTGTGCTGAGTGGCCCGATAACAATACGGGAAATGTGCGAAATCTTATCATTGATACAACCTCAATTCTCTCCACCATGTTCCGGGATGACATGCTTGGGGGAGTACAGATAATTACAATTCAGGGGCGACAGGCAACAATGCAGCCCGATGGTGAAATAAAATTAATGGAGCCTGAACTGGTCACGCTCATTCCTTATGCATACTGGAACAACCGTGGACCGGGGCAGATGATTGTATGGCTGCCGGTCACACTGGAAGCAGCCGGGTTTCTGAAAAACTGATTTTATAGTGAAAGGAAACCACTTTGATTCGCCACAGGAAAATGTTATTTTTGCTGCGAAAAATAATAATATGCTGAAGGAATATTTTGTTTGTCTCCCTGAAAAAGTTGGAACACTAATAAATGAATGGGAACAATGTCTGAAACAACTGGTGAAATTTAGTAAAGCAGAATACCGACCTGTTAAATTTAATGTATTTATTGATATTGCTGAATATAAGTTGTTTATAGAAATTCGAAGGCAGATTATTGATTCACTTCTTGATGCTTTTGGCAATGATAGCCCTGCAGTCAATGTAACTGTTCACCCTCCTGAAGAACCCTTTAAAGTAACTGTTGAGGCAATGTTTGCCGCCGGCCAGGGTGCTTCATTCAAAACAAAATTGTTTAACAGAATACCATATGTGGTTGTTGAACAATCACAATACAGGGAATTGTGGGCAGCAGGAGTGGGTGAAGAATTTCCTGAAAGCTTAAAACATGCTGCATATTTTGCTTTTGATAATGTTCTGAAAATCCTCCGACTTGAAGGAATGACGTTCGACAATGTTGTGAGGCAATGGAATTATATAGGCAACATTCTGGAAATCAGGGACGAATATCAGAATTATCAGATATTCAATGATATAAGAAGTGAGTGTTACAGAAGATACCGGACAGTAAAGCACTTTCCTTCAGCGACCGGTGTGGGGATGAAAATGCCGGGAGTATTTCTTGATATTTGTGCAGTTGACGCGGGAGAAGACCTGCAGATATTGCCTTTGAGTAATCCACTGCAGATTAATGCTTATGAATACGGGCAGCAGGTTCTGAAAGGTTTACCGCTTAATGGTACGAAGCCCAAAAATCCTCCTCAATTTGAGAGAGCACTGATAGTTGAAAACAGAAGCAATCTGACACTTTTTATTTCGGGAACGGCTTCCATCATTGGTCAGGAAACAATAGGGAAAGGGGATATAGCAAAGCAGGTAACAGTAACAATAAATAATATCAAAACGCTCAGCGAACCTGAGCGCATACGTAAAATATCGGGATTTAACTTTTCAGATTCAGGCAGATATCTGTTGCTGAGAGTTTATGTGAGGAGAAAGGAAGACTTTAGTATTGTTAAGGAAATAACAGAAAAGAGTTTTCCGGGTGTACCCACAGTTTATATTCAGGCTGATATTTGCCGTGATGATTTGCTCACAGAAACTGAGGCAGTAATGGTTTTTGAGCCTGATAGCCCTGCAGGTAAATGAAATGTTTTATAAAGGTTCTGGAAAAAGAACCGTAATTGACAGATTATCCGGAGTATTAATATAAGATTTTATTTTTAAGTCAGAGTTCACCAAAAATATTTACCAATGAAAAAAGCAGTTATATTATCAGTTTTGGCCATTATTGCGTTGGTCCTGGCAGTATCATGTAATCAGACAGGCAAAGGCAGGGCAGCAGTAACAAAAGAATTACAGGGAACTTATAAAGGGAAAGATGTATATCTTTTTGCTCTTACGAATAAACAGGGCAATGTACTGAAACTTTCGAGTTTCGGGGCCCGTATTGTATGGATCGAAGTGCCCGATAGAGAAGGGAAGAAAGAAAACATCACGTTCGGGTTCGATACATTCGAAGGTATGATAAATGGAGATCCATATTTCGGCTCGGTGGTGGGCAGGTATGCCAACCGTATAGCTAAGGGGAAATTTACCCTTGACGGAGTGGAATATACCTTAACATTGAATAATGGGCCAAACAGCCTGCATGGTGGACCGGGAGGATGGCATAGTGTTGTATGGGACGGAGAGATAATGGAAAAGTCTCAATATCCGTCTGTTAAATTTACTTACCATAGTCCTGATATGGAAGAGGGTTACCCCGGTAACATGCATGTTGAAGCAACCTATACATGGACAGATAATAATGAGATAATTATTGATTACATGTGCACCACCGATAAAAAGACGGTTTTGAATATTACAAATCATGCATATTTCAACCTTCATGGTGCTGGAAACGGCGATATACTTGATCATGAGCTTGTAATAAAGGCATCCAGGTTTGTTGCTGTTGATTCAACCCTGATACCAACTGGTGAGTTACGTCAGGTGGCAGGTACGCCGTTTGATTTTACAACACCCCATACTGTAGGTGAAAGAATCAATGAGCCCTACGATCAGCTCATTCTGGGGAAGGGTTATGATCACACCTTTGTTCTTGACAACGTTGAAGAGGTTGATGCTACTGTTTATGATCCCCTTACCGGGAGGTACATGGAAGTAATAACCGACCAGCCAGGGATACAGTTTTATTGTGGTAACTTTTTGAATGGAAGCAGGATAGGTTATGGTGGAAAATCTTATAATTACAGGTCGGGACTTTGCCTTGAAACGGGTCATTTTCCCGACAGCCCCAATCATCCGGATTTTCCTTCAACAGTACTTAATCCGGGTGAGACATTTAAATCAAGAACAGTTTACAGGTTTTCAGTTAAATGAATTTTATTACACCAGATTACTTTTTAAACCTCAGAACGCCAACAGTCTATGCAAAATACGCAAAGCCCTTGCTCTGTTTGAAGTAAATTGATAGCAACTATTAAGAGAGCTTAGGCTGATTATGAAGGACAAAAAAGGGACGCTTTTGGACGTCCCTTTTTATTTTATGTTGATAATTGTCAACTATTTGCCGTATGCCGGATCCTGTTGCAGGATACCTTTCTGGATATCGAGCTGGTCCTGTGGCAGTGGCCAGTAGTCGTCGCGGTCAGGTTCAAAGACAGCACCTGTCATGAAGCCTCTAACCCTTACGTCGCGGGCAACATAGGCATCAAGAACCTGTTTGATGATGCCCCAGCGCCTCAGGTCGAAAAAGCGGTGTCCTTCGGTAGCAAACTCAAGTCTGATCTCTTCCCTGACGGCAAGGCGGGCATTTTCTTTTGTATCGAAAGGATACTGGCCAGGTACATCAGGATAAGGTTCAACTTTATAGTTTGCCGCGGGGGCATTCCAGTCGACTGAATCGGGAGCAAGGTTAAGCAGATTTTTATATTGTGTTACGCGACCCATGATGGGTGTTGTGCTCTTTGCCCTGTTGCGGATCATGTTTACCAGACTGCGTGCATAATCGAGTTGGCCGTCTTCAACGGCACACTCAGCCCTCCAGAGGATAATATGGCTCAGACGGTACAGTCTGAAATTGAGTCCGTTATAAAAGCCTGTACCATAGGCGTTTTGAGCCTGCTCTGATTTTGACTGCATAAACTTCTTCGTCATGAACGGGCCACCGTTGTTCGGGTTTCTTATCCACGGCTCGCCCGGGTGTATGCCCCATCCCTTGTAATCGATACCACGGCGTGCAATTGTATAGTCAACACGTGGGTCGAGGAGATGATCGGTAGGAATGAAATCATCAGTTCCACTAAATTTAATATCATTTGCAAGTGAGTCGCGGGCAGCCGGGTCGAGAATTGGCAGACCATTTGCATCAACCTGAAATGCCTCGAACAGACTCTGGGAAGGTTGGTAGAATCCCCATCCTCCACATGAGGCAGCACCTTTCTGGTGTTTTATTGCTCCTGCGAGAAGCATGCCGGTGTGACCGGTTGATGTGGTCGAACACTGGAGCTCGAATATTGACTCTGAATTGTTTTCGTGAGTCATGTCATAATTCCAGCCGTATTCGCTTACAAGGCTGAAAGCGCCGCTGTAAAGAATGTCATCCAGATAAGTTTTGGCAAGGTTGTACTCTCCCTGGTACATATGCACCTGTGCCTTGATAGCCTCGGCAGCATATTTATGAATACGGCCCTTCTCAGCTTTAGGCCTTGTGGTAGGGAGAAGGTTGATAGCTTCCTGAAGGTCAGCTTCAATCTCATCCCAGCATGGTGAGTTGTTTGGTACTTCTTCAGGCTTTAAATCTCCTAGTTCCTTTTGAGTTTTAATATATGGGATCTTTTCGAAGATTTTGTTTGCCTGGAAGTGGAACCATGCCCTGAGAGCTTTGGCTTCACCTTCTATTTCTTTTGCCCTGTTCTCAGGTATAGGATTAGCGCCTTCCTGTGTTTTCCACAAGTATTCAAGAACAAGGTTACAGCAGGCAACACCATTGAAGCAATCCCTCCATCTCTCACGCATGTACGGGTTTGAAGGAAGGCATTCCCATCTTTCTACATCGTTAAATGCCGGCTGGTCGCCAGGTTCTGTGCCTTTATAGCAGTCGTCCGAAGCGCCACTGCCATAAGTCCAATCTGTTCCCATTGCAGAACCGAATATTGACCTTCCCTTGGTTGCCTGGTAAGCAGAAGTCAGAAGGTATTCAACACCTGTTGGGGATTCAAGAACAGAACCTGCTGCTGTTCCGTAAGGTTCTTTTGAAAGAAACTCTTCACTGCATGAATAAATCAGCACCAGGCCTGTTGCAAACAGTATGCTCAAAAATAAACTTACAATTCTTTTCATATCTTTTTTTATTAAAGATTTACAAATTACAAACCAAAGGAAATACCGAAAATAAACTGCTTCGGTGTAGGCCATGCACCTGAGTCAATTCCCATGTTGATACCAACTGAGGAGATTTCAGGATCAAGTCCGGTATACTTTGTCAAAGTAAACAGGTTCGTACCCTGGAAGTAAACCTGCAGATTGCTGAGTTTGTTCTTCAGTAACCTGTTCAGGTCATATCCAACTCTTAATGTCCTTAAACGCAAATATGAACCGTCTTCAACAAAGAATGTGGAAGGCTCCTGGTGACGTGTGTCATTTGAGTAAATTATAGGCATAGTTGCTTTTGAATTGTCACCGTTAAGGTATGGGCTTCCCCATGATTCATAGAGCCTTTTCTTCGACTTACCTGATGGGAACTGTGTAAAGTCAATGAAACGGCGTACATAGTTCACAATTTCATTTCCGTAGGAGGCATAGAAGTTGGCATTGACATACAATCCCTTATATTCAACGTCAAGTGTCAAGCCTGCTGTGAAATCTGGATGAGGAGAACCGATGTATGTTCTGTCGTTAGAGTCTATGTAACCGTTGCCATCAATATCTTTGTATTTGAAGCTTCCGGGCGCATTGTATGTGCCGGTTGCACCGAATGCCTTTGGCCACGAATCGACCTCTGCCTGATCCAGGAAGATACCCTCGCATATGTACCCAAAGAATTCCGGGAATGCTCTTCCCGACTGTGTCCTTGTGTATATCTTTTCGCGGAAGCTGCTGCCTTGATAGAAGTCGGTGGCAATATCAGTTAGTCTTACAACTTCGTTCTTGTAAGTTGTAAACACCACATCAGCACTGTATTTGAGGTCTCCACCGAGAGCAGTGTTGGAATAACCAAGCTGAAGGTCAAGGCCGGTATTCTTCATCTCACCTATATTGATTGACGGCGCAGATACGTTACCAACTACAAGCGGAATCTGTTTGGGATATAGCATATCGCTTGTAGTCTTCTGCCACAGATCAATGTTAATCGTCAGGTTTTTAAGAAGAGTAGCGTCAATACCTATGTTGGTTGTTGTTGACTTCTCCCATTTTACTTTGGTATTACCCAGCGACGAGAGGTAGAACCCTGTAGTTCCGAGAGTTGTATTGGAGCCATCAAACGGATAAGCTCCGTAAACTGTTCCTGATGTTCCGGTAGTGAACTGGGTAAAGCTGTTGTAGTTACCCATACGGTCGTTACCAACCACACCATAACCGATGCGGAGTTTAAGGTCGGTCAGCCAGCTTGA
>JBASIK010000098.1:0-12496 GCA_049654745.1 Bacteroidales bacterium | reverse complement strand
ATTTCTAAATAAATAGCTCCGTACAAGCGATATGTTGTAGCAAATGATTCAAACAATTTTTGGCGCCGGGACGAGATGTTTTTTGAAAACGGAATTTCCACACCCGGCGCAATTGGTGTTGATCCGCGTCAATCGGCGTTTCCGGCGAAGCCGGAATCCGCGTCCTCCGCGTGCTAATTTTTAAGGTCATTTGCGCTTCGCTCCGCTCAGCGGGGATTCAATAGTAATTCGATAGTAATTCAATTGTTCCCGATACGCTTCGCTATCAGGATTGTCGTCCCGTAAACCGGGACTCCAAAATTCGGATGTTTTTTCATCTTATTATCGGTAACATCATCGAAACTGTTTCCAGAATTCATTAAACATTTGCAAACTTTCATATGTTTGTATATTAAAAATGCAGGAAAAATTGATTTATAAAGAATAAAACCACCTGAATATGAAAATAAATAACAACCACGAAATTGAATCTGCTGAGGTGCAGATGGAAGGCGCAAAGAAAGTCAGAATGAAAATTTTGATTGGCCCGAAAGATGAATCACATAACATTATAATGAGACATTTCACAATCTCACCGGGTGGGCATACCCCTTACCATCAACACAACTATGAACATGTGGTCAAGATTGAAAAAAACAGGGGAATTATTGTCGATGAAAACGGAAATGAACATGAAATTAAGGAAGGTCAGAGTCTTTTCGTAAAACCCGATGAAAAACATCAGTTCAAAAACCCCTTCAGTGAAGATTTTGAATTTCTGTGTATTATTCCCAACCCACAGAAGTAAACCCTGTTTTGACCTGAAACAGGTTAACAGAAAACGTAAATAAAGTAAGCCTATCTCAGGTTTAAATGAAAAATTTATCAACTTTTTTTAGGACGACACCCTCTTTAACTTCATTTTAACTAAATTTTTTAAAAAAAATTGACTTAACCGTTAACAAAAACATAAATTTGACGTTTAAATGATTGTGAAGAAAACCGCTTCCATATTAATGACACTCTTAACCCTGGTTGCAGTTTTGCATCTGTACGTAGCAGAGCACTATTGCGGGGGAATATTTGTTGCATCAAAGGTTTCTTTCACCGGAAACCTCGCATCATGCGGAATGTCGTGTATGGAAGAAGGCATAAATGAAACGGGGCAGGCAGAACATTTAAAAACACACTGCTGTGATGATTACCGTACTTTGCTTTCTGTCGCAAACGATTACAAACCAACAAACAATACATACAAAATCTTTTTTTCTTTCAAACCGGTTTTATTTCCAGCCCTTCTGATCCGGACACGTCAGCCGGAATCTGAAATATATCATAATCACATCAAACCGCCCGGTTACTTTTCTATAAATGATGTCAATCTGAATGATATCTGTGTTTTAAGAATTTAATAGAATTTTATTGACTTTAAAAAGAGACAGTGCTTACCGGATTTCGGTTAAACCACTGTAAATCATATAATTATCTAATTCAAATAACTAAATATCAAACATTTAAAATCTACAATCATGAAAACTTATAAAATATTATTCATCATATTAATTTCTTCCCTGTTTGCAGTTTCCTCATTTTCACAGGCACCGGCAAAAGCACAACCGAATACCGTTAAATCGTCCGTAGTAACGGAAACGTTCAAAGTATGGGGTAAATGCAGTATGTGCAAGGCGCGCATAGAAAAAGCCGCTCTGTCGGAAGGTGCCATAAAGGCCTCTTGGGATCAGAACACGCTGATGCTTAATGTCACTTTTGATTCCTCGAAAGTTACAAAAGACAATTTATGCAGGAAGATTGCATCTGTGGGGCACGACACTGAAAAGTACAGAGCTCCCGACGATGTTTATGCCAATCTGCCTGAATGCTGCCATTATGAAAGACCTGCTAAAAAGTAACGGCAGAGAATTAATCTAATTGAAAATCCGGCGTCAGGCAACAAGTTGCCTGTCAGCCTGTTGCCTGTCCGGGTTTTCAATATTTACCATAATTTCAATAAAATCAGATTTTCATGTTTAACCGGCTTGTAAAATATTTTCTGGAAAACAGGCTTGTTACATTTATTGTACTGATAGCCTTCATCATATCTGGGCTTGTAACAATGCCTTTTGATCTGAAGACCGGAATCTTGCCGAGGAGCCAGGTTCCGGTTGATGCCATCCCCGACATCGGTGAAAATCAACAGATTGTTGCCACCGAATGGATGGGACGTTCGCCTAAAGATGTACAGGATCAGATAACCTATCCTCTTACAACAGCACTTACAGGGATCCCGGGTGTAAAAACAATAAGAAGCACTTCGATGTTCGGTATGTCATTCATCTACATTATTTTCAATGACAATGTGGATTTCTACTGGAGCCGGTCGAGGATACTTGAGAAGTTAAATTCACTACCACCAGGCACGCTGCCCGAAGGAGTACAACCTGCACTGGGGCCCGATGCAACTGCCCTGGGACAAATATTCTGGTACACTCTTGAAGGAAGAAATCCTGAGACCGGTGAACCCACCGGCGGATGGGATCCCTCAGAATTGAGAACAATTCAGGATTTTTATGTAAAATATGCCCTTTCTACAGCAGAGGGAGTAGCAGAGGTTTCCTCCGCAGGCGGTTTTGTAAAAGAATACCAGATAGACCTCGACCCGTCAGCACTTAAAGCCTACAATGTTTCTGTAATGGATGTGATGAATGCGGTTAATAAGAGCAATCTTGACATCGGGGCAGAAACCATAGAAATTAACAGGGTTGAATATATTATCCGGGGACTCGGGTACATCAAAAGCCTGAAAGACCTTGAGGAATCGGTGATTATCTTGCGTAACAACAAACCTGTCAGGATAAAAGATGTTGCACATGTATCTTTCGGACCTGCAACACGGCGGGGTGGGCTCGATAAAGGCGGGGCAGAAGCAGTCGGTGCCGTAGTGGTCGCACGTTACGGATCAAATCCCCTCGAAGTTATAAACAACGTTAAAAACAAAATAAAAGAGATTGAAACCGGATTGCCGCAGAAAACACTATCCGACGGAACAATCTCCAGAGTAACTATCGTACCCTTTTACGACCGCACAGGACTGATAAAAGAAACGATCGGAACACTCGAAACAGCATTATCACATGAGATACTTATAAGCATTATTGTGATTATTGTACTCGTCCTTAATATGAGAGCATCTCTCATTGTCGGAGGTCTGCTTCCGATAGGTGTGCTGATGACCTTTATCTTCATGAGAATGTTCGGCATAGATGCCAATATAGTTGCCCTTTCGGGTATTGTTATAGCAATCGGAGTCATGGTGGATATAGGTATTGTTGATGTTGAAAATATTCTCCGGCATCTTGAGATGCCTGAAAACAGAGGTAAAAGAGGTGAAAACCTGCTGAAGATGATTTATCATGCCACAACGGAAGTCAGAGCTGCAGTGGTAACTTCAATAGCAATAACTATTGTCAGTTTTCTTCCCGTTTTTGCCCTTCAGGCACAGGAGGGAAAGCTATTCCATCCACTTGCATGGACAAAAACCTTTGCCATGATTTCAGCATTCATCCTTGGAATAGTAGTATTGCCGACAATGGCGCATATCTTTTTCAATATTCAGAATAACCGCAAATCAATTGACAGGATATGGAACGCCATTCTTATTATCTCGGGTATTTTTATTACTATAAGATGGAACATGATTCCCGCACTTGCATTGACAATTGCGGGCGTAAATAATCTGACTGAGAATAAATGGCCCTCTAGGCTCAGAAACATACCCGGGTATATCAACACTGCCATAGTTGTGCTGTTTGCCGTATGGTTCCTGGCGGCCGAATGGCTGCCACTGGGAGCCCATAACAGTGAACTTGTGAACTTCCTGTTCGTGGCGTCAATCATTGCAGTAATTCTTCTGGCGGTGATATCCGTCATTAGGTTTTATGAAAAAATACTCAGGTTTGCACTTGAGAATAAATGGAAATTCCTGATCATTCCCGCTATTACGCTCTTTCTTGGCCTTCTGATATGGCAGGGAACCGATAAAATCTTCAATTTTGTTCCGGCAGTTGCTGAAAAAGCAGGTATAAAAAATTTCCGGCAGACTGCATTCTGGCAGAAGGCTGTGAAGTTATTTCCGGGCATGGGAAAAGAATTCATGCCTTCTCTCAATGAGGGTTCATTTCTTCTGATGCCCACGAGCATGCCTCACTCGGGGGTTGAGCAAAACCTCGAATATGTCAAATTGCTTGATAAACGTCTTTCATCAATTCCTGAAGTTGATATGGCGGTTGGCAAATGGGGCAGGGTCAACTCGGCCATTGATCCTGCACCGATCCAGATGTTTGAAAACCTCATTAACTACCGCCCCGAATATATTCTCGATGAGAGAGGTCACAGAATGCGGTTCAGGACACAAAAAGACGGCAGTTTTATTCTAAAAGACGGATCACTTTACAACCCTTCGACAGACGGCTTCAGGCTTATTCCCGCCGACAGTCTCATCCCCGACAGAAAGGGAGATTATTTCAGGCAATGGCGGCCGCATATCAGGAAACCCAACGATATCTGGAATGAAATTGTAAAGGTTACTGATATACCTGGACTTACTTCCGCTCCGAAACTTCAGCCTATAGAAACACGTCTGATAATGTTGTCGACAGGTCTGCGCGCGCCAATGGGCCTGAAGGTTTACGGTCCTGACCTTAACTCAATAGAACAGGCAGGGATGATCCTTGAAGAAGCTCTCAAACAGGTGCCATCAATAAAACCTTCCACTGTGTTCTACGACCGCGCCGTGGGTGCCCCCTATCTTGAGATAAAACTCCGGAGGGAAGACCTTGCCAGATACGGCATGACAGTGGGAGATGTTCAGGAGGTACTGCAGGTTGCTGTCGGGGGTATGGCTCTTACCACTTCTGTGGAAGGAAGGGAAAGATTTCCGGTAAGGGTCAGGTATGCAAGAGAACTGCGCGACAATCCGGAAGATCTGAAACACATCCTGATACCTGCAATGAACGGAACGCAGGTACCTCTTGAAGAGATTGCGGATGTCGAATATGCACGGGGTGCACAAATGATTAAAAGTGAAAATACCTTCCCGGTAGGTTATATTATTTTTGACAAACAGGAAGGCAAAGCAGAGGTGGATGTTGTAGAAGAAGCAGCTGAGATACTAAGGGATAAAACAATCTCCGGAGAGATCAGGCTGCCTGCAGGAGTAACTTGGGCATTTACCGGAAATTATGAACACCAGGTGCGTGCAGCCAGAAGGCTTGCAATAGTAATACCACTCAGCCTCATCGTCATACTTCTTCTCCTCTATTTCCAGTTCCGCACCGTTACCGCATCCCTTATTCATTTCTCAGGAGTATTTATTGCTTTTTCAGGAGGTTTCCTAATCCTCTGGCTTTACGGACAGCAGTGGTTTATGAATTTTACAGTGGCCGGATTGAACCTGAGGGATATTTTCCAGATGCATCCTCTTAACCTCAGTGTGGCCGTCTGGGTGGGATTTATCGCACTTTTTGGTATTGCTACCAACGACGGAGTAATAATGGGAACATACATCCACCAGGTATTTGAGGAAAAACACCCTGCCACCGTGAATGAAGTCCGCAATGCAGTGCTGACGGCAGGCAGGAAACGCGTACGACCCGCTATGATGACAACCGCAGTCACCGTTATCGCACTGCTGCCGGTTCTCTCCTCCACCGGGAAAGGTGCCGAAATAATGGTGCCTATGGCTATTCCCGTCTTTGGAGGTATGATTATTCAGGTTATGACAATCTTTATGGTACCTCTATTCCAAGCTATGTGGAGAGAAAGTGTTGTCAGCAGAAACAAAAATAAAAATATCCAGAATGTTAAAAATGGCAACGATGAAAACAACAGTATATAGAATCATCATTCTACTGCTCTTAATAACAGAATATTTTATACAGGCAAAGGGACAGGAAAACCATGATTCACTTTTCCGTTACATTGACATCGCCTTAAAGAACAATCCACTTGTTCAGCAGAAGTTTTATGAATATCAGGCTTCTGTGGAGAGGGTCAGGCAGACAGGAACTCTTCCCGACCCTGAACTGAGCGCCGGCGTATTCCTGAAACCGATGGAGATCGTTACAGGCCTTCAATACGCCGACCTGGCTTTAATGCAGATGTTTCCATGGTTCGGCGTTCTGAAAAATGCCAGGGAAGAAACAAACCTTATGTCACGAGCAAAATATGAAGCCTTCAGGGATGCCGGGGAACAAATAAGTTTTGAGGTCCGGAAAACATGGTATGAACTGTATAAAATAAGGAAGAACATCTCGACGGTTGAGAAAAATATTGGAATACTGAATACTATTGAAGGGCTCGTCCTGGAGAAATTCAGAACCGGTGCAGGTGGCGGGACAATGGGTTCTTCTGCAGGAATGAATATGACTGCAGTATCCACCTCATCCGCGGCTCAGTCGGCCGGCTCACAGGGTATGCAGAATATGGGAGGAAACATGCAGTCATCATCCGGAGCACAGCCGCAGATGGATTCAAAACCTGCGGGCATGCCTTCGACATCTCCAGGTACAGGGTTGTACGACCTGTATCTCATACAGATTGAAGCCGGCAACCTTCAGAACAGCCTCGATTACCTGAAAGACGAAGAAAGATCGGTTAAATCCCTTTTCAATACTTACCTTTCAAGGGATCCCGGTTCAGATGTTTTCACCCCCGACACTCTTGCTGCCGGACCACTGCCTGTTACCGTAACAGCAATCCCCGACTCCATTACCGCAAACAACGCAATGCTCAGCATGCTTGATTATGAACGGCAATCCTATACGTACAAAAAGAGAATGTCGGAGTTGATGGGCTATCCGATGTTCGGACTCGGACTGAATTATTCCGTCATCGGAAAAAGTGAAATGTCCGGCTCGTCAATGAACGGGGGCGATATGATAATGCCGATGGTCAGAATAACCATACCGGTAAACAGGAAAAAATATTCCGCCATGCAGAAGGAGGCATCATTGCTTGAACTTGCGGCATCCAACAGTTACCGGAACATGTATAACAACCTTCAGGCTGAATATTATGCCACAATGAAAATGTATAATGATGCCCAGAGAAGAGTGGCTCTTTACAAAAACCAGTATGATCTGGCAGGGAAATCATTTGAACTTGTATTGAAAAACTATTCTGTGAATAAATCGGACCTTACTGAAGTTTTAAGAATAGAGCAGCAGATACTTGATTATGAGCTTAAACAGAATGAAGCTGTGGCAGATTTAAACACGGCTATTGCGATTTTCAGGCGGCTGATGTCATTGCCGCCGGTACGGTAAGTGTTCATAAAACTTATAAAATTACTAAAATGAAAAATATCAAATTGTTTAAATCAATGAATTACAACAAATTATTCTTGTTTATCATTCTTCTGGCAGGTTTTTTTCTCGGGTGGCTGGTTTTCAGTCCACATAAAAAAACCGTTGATGAGCATAATCATGCGGAGGAATCAGTTGTTAGCGAAATATGGACATGTGCTATGCATCCGCAGATCAGGATGGATAAACCGGGTAAATGTCCGATATGCGGTATGGATCTAATACCACTTTCGCAGTCCGTTTCGGCTTCTCTTGATTCCGGTGCTGTTAAACTATCGAAGGAAGCGGTTCATCTTGCAGAGATCATGACCACTCCTGTTTCCGGCTTTAATCCCGTCAGGGAAGTACGGCTCTACGGCGAGGTACTTGCCGACGAACGTCTGATAAGCAATCAGACTGCCCATGTCTCGGGCAGGATAGAGAAACTATATGTCAGCTTTACGGGTGAAACAGTTAAAGAAGGGCAGTTGCTGGCTCAGGTTTATTCCCCCGAATTGGTTTCGGCACAGAAAGAATTGCTCGAGGCAGGTAAAATAAAACAGACCCGGCCATCAATCTATCAGGCGGCAAGAGAGAAATTAATGTACTGGAAACTTACTGACAAGCAGATAGATATGATAGAAGAGTCGGGCACAGTGCAACCTCTTGTGGATGTTGTATCTACAACCGGAGGTGTGGTTGTATCAAAGATGGTCAATACCGGCGATTACATTTCCCAGGGGGCAGTGTTGTACAGAGTTGCCGACCTATCAAAGGTCTGGATAATGTTTGATGCCTATGAGAGTGACATCCCGTTTATAAAAAGGAACGATAAGGTATCTTTCATGTTGCAGTCTTTTCCGGGGAAGGAATTTGCAGGAAGCATCACATTTATTGATCCTGTAGTGGATCCAGTAACGCGGGTGGCCAGGGTAAGGGCTGAAGCAAACAACAGAACAGGCCAGTTAAAGCCGGGCATGTTTGTTACAGGAATCGTTCACTCAAGCCTGCCGGAATACAGCAAAAGTCTGGCTATCCCTAAATCGGCCGTCTTGTGGACAGGTAAAAGGTCGGTTGTCTATGTAAAGCAGGCAGGTATGGATGAGCCGGTTTTTAAGATGCGCGAGGTGGTGCTTGGTCCTTTGCTTGGAGATTATTATGTTGTTGAAGAGGGGTTGAATGCAGGAGAGGAAGTAGTAACCAGCGGTACTTTTGCGGTTGATGCTGCTGCCCAACTTCAGGGTAAGCCGAGCATGATGAATCCCGCGGGAGGGGTGGCACCCACCGGCCATAATCACGGAACAATGAAAGAAATGGCAGACATGCAGGAGATGACAGAAATGAAGACAATGAATAACCTGGCGCATGAAACATTCAATGTATCGGGTAATTGCGAGATGTGCAAGGAAAGGATTGAAACGGCTGCAAAGTCGGTAAAAGGTGTTATGTCGGCCCTATGGGATATAGACACAAAAATTTTACATCTTGAGTATGACAAGAAAATAACGTCGTCCGACGCGGTTTTAAGAGCCGTCGCAGATGCCGGTCACGACAACGAGAAATACCGTGCCGATGATGAGGTGTATAATAAGCTGCCTGAGTGCTGCCTGTACAGAAAATGATTGCACTATATTTTTTAATTAAATAAATTCCTGAAGCGGAAGGTATCAGGGCGGCCATAGAAGGCCGCCCCTACGAGAAAGATAATTCCATGTATGTGATCCGGCATGACAACAAATCCATCGGTTCCAACACCAGAGTAATGCCCTCGCATCTCATCCCAGACGGTGTGAACCATTCTCCCCGCATTGTTCAACACCATTTCCCCATCCATAATATTCCCGAACAAACATTCACGGTTATGGGTGCAAATGGTAATAAAATACGCCCCCGGTTGGGCATAATCGTAATGTTTCAATCGGGTGGAACGGCGGTGATGAATGTCGGGGTTGTAGGTCATGGTTGATTTTCTATAATTTTTACCTCCTCCTCACTCAGCCCATACAACCCATAACCAACCTGTCTATCTCCCTTTCCCATTGGCTTGTATCGGCATCTTTATCCTGTTTTTTAGCCGCAAGGATTTTATCTACCAACGCCTCATATTTAACCTATAACTCTGGATGAAATGCTGACGAAATTATTTTTTCTTATTTCGTTCATTCAACCTTGCTTTTAACATCCTTTCTCTTATTCCACCTTCTTTAAGAAATAATTCTTCTAATTTTCGTATCTGTTGGTCAAGCAGGTAGTTGGTTTGATGTATTACACAAATGATAGCATTAACGGCCACCTCTAAAGAATCGTTTTCAAAAAAGGTCTTATATGAATTATAGGACTTATCCTTCTCCTTACCAATTTTCCTTATTTCCAGCGATCTGTTATCATACTTATCCCATAGTGGCAAGCCACGAACCCTCAAAAAATCCTTATAATCATTTAGCAACTCTTCCAAACTTGCCCGTGCCACGCCCATTAGTTTAATTTCTGCTTCTTTAGATGTACCTGATAGCATGCTTCCTTCTGCAATGTTTTGTTTGCCGCTTCGTGCGGCTTGCACCATTTGGTCATGTGTGCGGGAGCGTTTGTCTATGTATCTATTACAAAAATACACAGTGGCATCATATACAATCTCTGCCATTTGGTATGATGCCAGTTTTTGATAGCCTCCATGAGGTGGGATAAATTTATTGTTGTCGTTACTCATATTTTATATTTTTTCCACAATTCTTATGTCCTCCTCACTCAACCCATACAGCCCATACACCAACCTATCTATCTCCCTTTCCCATTCACTCGTATCGGCATTTTTGTTTTGCTTTTTGGCGGTGAGGATTTTATCTGCCAGCGACTCTATTTGCCGAACGATGTGCTCATTGGCTGGGGTGATGGGGAGAAGAGGAAGGTTTTCTAAAAATGCTTTTTTATATCGATAACCTTCTTCTCCTAACCCCCCACCAGCATACCATTCTTTAAAGAAGAATGAAACTGGTTTTGAATTTAATAATCCACATATAAATTTCACATCTTTGCCTACCATTAAAAAACTGGTTGCTTCAACATAAAATTTTTCAGTATCGTAATAGAACTGTGGTTGTCTTACAATTTCTGAATACACTACCTTCTCCTTCTCAAACTCGGGGTAGTAGGTAGCAGCACATCTCTGCAAAGCATACCATTCGTATCTTATTCCAGTTTCTTCCTTGTTTCTTTTTGAAAGAGAATCTTTGAATTGCAATAAGTGTTGATAAACTGTTGGATATTGTTTTTGAAATTCTTTTTCTGCTTTTTCACTTGAACCTTGAATAGATAAATCTTCGTGTAGCGGGAAATGCCAAGGAATAAAAATCACCCACAGCCCTGCCCACTCGTAGTAGTAACGTTTGATGTCACGACCACGCAATATGGGTTTGATGATGGCTTCGGTGCGTTTTCGTTCGTCCTCATCTCTGCAATTTGCCAGTATCTCATCTCGCTTTTCGGTGGTGATGATAAAGGCTTCGTTGAGGCCGGTTTTAATTCCGTAATAAATATTTACATCCCACTCTTTCAGGGGTTTGCCCATGCGTTCAATCTTTTCTTTGAGCCGTTGCTCGGCATCGCTGCCTATAAACCAGGCGTCTTTACTGAGTTTGCGTAGTGTTATGGCATGCTGTTTTACGAATTCTGCAATATTGATGTTATCTTTTTTGCTTTCGTTGATGGTTGCGGCTAAGAGTTTGTTTTGGTTGGTTGCTTTCTGAATAAGCAGAATGTTGGTATCAACTGTAGCGCTTTCAAATACATTAGGTCCTAAATCTACAAGCATGAGCGGATTTTGCCTGCTAAAAAACTCACGTAATTTTTCGCCATAGCCGGCACGCATCCATTTGTTGGAGGTTATGTAAGTCAATATACCATTGGTTTTGAGCAATTGCATGCCTTTTTCGTAAAAGAGGCAATAGATGTCGCCGGTGCGTTCAAAGGTTTCGTAGTTTTGATTTTTATACAGGTCGGCAACTTTTTGTTTGCTATCAATAGCATTTTGCAGCTGAACATACGGCGGGTTCGCAATCACCACATCAAAACCGCCCCTTCGACTTCGCTCAGAGCTGGCCTTCTCATGAAATACCTCAGAAAAATAGACCTCAAAATCAAATTCCGTGTGACCATTGGTTATTTGACCAATCAACTCATTGATCTGCTTTTTGTATTCCTGCTTTTTGGTGGGATTGGTTTCGTTAAAGTAAATCGGTTTCAATTGTTCCAGTTCCGCAAAAAGTTGATTGTTAAACAGATTCTTTTCCACACCCAATAGCGAATTGCCGCAAACAACTTTATAATCCAGATTCGGCAGGGGTTTGATGTTTTTTATGTCATCCTCATCCACCACCAGCGACAACCAGAGCCGCAGTTTGGCAATCTCAACTGCTCCCGGGTCGATGTCCACTCCGTAAAGAGAATGCTCTATACAGCGGCGTTTGAATTCGTAGTTGTTTCGCTGGGAGTCATTTATAAAAACCGACAGGGTAGTTCTGGCACGAACTATCTCGTGCATCATACCAACAGGAAAAGCTCCGCTGCCAACAGCCGGGTCGCACACGGTAATATCCGCAAGCCATCTGTCTATGGTGGCTGCATTTTCCCGGATGCTGTCAGCCAGTAGCTGGATATATTCTGTGGCCTTCTGGGTACCGTTACTAACATTTTGCTGTTTTATAAGCGCGGTGGCCTCGTGTTCGGCTATCATCTCGCCAACTTCTATCAGGTCCGCAATGTCCTGTTTTTTTATCACTTCTGAAAGACCATTTTCTTCTGCACAAGTAAACAGATAATTGATCAGGCTTTGCTGGCACATGTAGTGTACGATTTCACGAGGGGTGTAGTAAACGCCAAATTTCTTGTTGAACTTGTTTTCCGCACCAGTTTCCCCGCTCTTTAGGGCTGCCTTGTATTCTTCAAAATTATCCGGCCGAATTGCATTGAATTTTTCGTACGCCTTGCCCAAAAGCTCCGGATCAATAGCGACATCTTTTTCCAGAGGCTCGTCTTCCTTAACCGTAAAATTGTAGCGGTCAAAGACATCGAGGATGCCGTTGCCAGTATCGCCTTCTTTTGTTTTCACATTGTTGGAAAAGAGCTCGTTGGGAATATTGATGTCGGTATGCACCCAATCGTAATTGCCAATGGGATCGAAC
>JBASIK010000097.1:0-2192 GCA_049654745.1 Bacteroidales bacterium | reverse complement strand
CAACAAAATTCAACGGTGTTTCGTATCCGGTTCAGAAAGCTGCTGCTGCCATATTTTCACCGGAAGGCAAAATACAGGTAAGGGAAACAATAAATTATTATATGGAAAATGCGCGTATTCTGCGTGAAGGTTTCGGCCGGATGGGTTTCAGAGTCTACGGTGGGATAAATGCACCCTATGTTTGGGTTCATTCGGGAAAGGGCATCGGCTCGTGGGAGCTTTTCGACAAGCTTCTGCATGAAGCCCGCGTCGTGTGCACTCCGGGCTCAGGATTTGGACCATCGGGTGAAGGATATGTGAGATTTTCTGCTTTTGCAAAAAGAGAAAATGTGCTTGTTGCTATTGAAAGAATTGGCAATATTCACTGATACAGCTTATCCCTTTAACTGAAATTATAATCCTGTTTTGATTTTTTAACATTTCCATTCTATCCTTTTTTAAGGAATAAAGCTTTACTTTGTTGATTACATAAACAGAAATCAAAATCAGATATTATGAAAAACATAACATTATTATTTATCAGCGTCTTTTTTATTTTGCCTCTCTTTTCACAGCAACCCGACTGGGAAAACGAGCAGGTAATCGGCATTAACAAAGAGGCACCACACAGCTTCTATGTGCCATATCTTACACTTAAACAGGCTGCCGAGGATGTATGGAACAATTCCCCTCTGTTTCTCAGTCTTAACGGGACATGGAAATTCAACTGGGTAAAACATCCCAACCTGCGTCCGGTAGATTTCTATAAAAACGATTTCGACGTAAGGGCATGGAATGATATCAGGGTACCATCCTGCTGGGAGATGGAAGGATACGGAACACCTATCTATACAAACGTAACCTATCCGTTCGAACGCAATCCACCCAGGGTACTCGGGAACCCTCCAGCCAACTATACTGCAAACAAAGAACCTAACCCCGTTGGCTCATACCGGAGGGATTTCACCCTCCCTGCCGGCTGGTCAGGAAAAGAAATATATCTGCACTTTGGCGGTGTGATGAGCGCTTTCTATGTATGGGTGAATGGACAAAAGGTTGGGTACAGCGAGGAAAGCATGACACCGGCCGAGTTCAATGTTACAAAATATGTTAAGCCTGGAGTAAACAATATTTCTGTGGAAGTATACCGCTGGAGCGATGGCAGTTACCTCGAAGACCAGGACTTCTTCCGCCTCAGCGGCATCTACCGCGATGTGTTCCTCTATGCAGTGCCTGAAACCCATATCCGTGACTACTTCCTGAAAGCAAACTTCAATGACGACTTTTCAAAAGCCGACCTGAATATTGAACTTGATTTCAGAAATAGTGGCGATAAAGGAACATATACCTGCGATGTTTACCTTACAAAATTCGGCGAAGTTGCAACAGCCGGTAACCTTCTGGTTTCAATACCCGTGAAACAGGTACCGGTTAAGGAGGGACTGAAAATTACGAAGCAGGTTACTGTTAATAATCCTCTGCTGTGGTCGGCAGAGATTCCTAACCTCTATCAGGTAGTTTTTGTGCTGAAAGATGCATCGGGCAAAACCGCTGAAGTTATTTCAACTCCATGGGGATTCAGGAAAATTGAAATTAAAGATCAGCAGTTGTGGATAAACGGAAAAGCAATCCTGATAAAGGGTGTGAACCGCCATGAGCATGATCCTTTCACAGGCAGACATGTGAGTCTTGAGGTGATGAAACGGGATGTTGAACTCTTTAAACAGTTCAACATCAACACAGTACGGACCAGCCATTATCCGAATCATCCTGATTTCTACAAACTGTGCGATATCTATGGAATATATGTTATTGACGAGGCGAATGTGGAATCGCATGGCATGGGTTACGGCGACCAATCGCTGGCAAAAGATCCGAAATGGCAGAAAGCACATGTCGACAGGGTGGTGCGTATGGTTGAAAGAGATAAAAATCACCCGAGTGTTATAATATGGTCGCTTGGTAATGAAGCCGGAGGAGGTGTAAATTTTGTTGCATGTCGCGATGCGGTAAAGGCAAGGGATACCGAAAGGCCTGTTCATTATGAAAGGCAGAATGAAATAGCCGACATAGAATCAACCATGTATCCCGCACTCGACCGGCTCGAACAGGCAGGGAAGAAGGATGACCCGCGTCCATTCCTCATGTGCGAATATGCCCATGCCATGGGTAATGCCGTTGGCAACCTAAAAGAATACTGGGAGGTTATAAAC
>JBASIK010000096.1:0-9462 GCA_049654745.1 Bacteroidales bacterium | reverse complement strand
TAAGGGAGGCTTGCGTATGGATAATAAAGGCATACAAGAAAGAATAAAAAAATTAACGCCGCTGCAGTACAGGGTAACGAGGGAAAACGCTACCGAACCGCCCTTTAGTAACGAGTACTGGGACCATAAGGAGGAGGGCATATACGTAGACATAATAACCGGCGAGCCCCTATTCAGTTCCAAGGACAAGTTCGATTCGGGGTGCGGCTGGCCCAGCTTTACAAAACCTATAAACAAGGAAAGCATCATTGAAAAATTAGACACAAGCCACAACATGATAAGAACCGAGGTGCGAAGCAGGGAGGGAGATTCCCACCTGGGCCACGTCTTTAACGACGGCCCCGGGCCGACGGGCCTAAGATACTGCATAAACAGCGCCGCCTTGAGGTTTATCCCGGTAAAGGACCTGGAGAAGGAAGGATACGGGGAGTACAAAAGGCTATTTGAAAACGGAACCCCTTAAAGCTCTTTCCAGGTACCGTGCATGTTTTTTTCGCGGCCGGGTGTTAGCACCTGCAGGATTCGGGTATTAGAAGAATATAAGCACGGGAATTTGCAAATAGAAAGGCGAAACCTATAAGAATAAATGTTTAGGGGGAAATGAAATGAAGTATGCGAGTGAAGATTTGATTAACGAGCATAAGGGCATTCTTTTCGGCCTGAGGATTCTCCAAAAAATCGTAAAAACGGTTGAACAGCCCGGCGAGGCAGATATAAAAGACATAAATGACATAATCGACTTCTTAAGATTATTTGCCGACAAGTGTCATCACGGCAAGGAAGAAGGGCTTATGTTTCCTGCCCTGGAGGAGGCCGGCATACCGAATGAAGGGGGCCCTATAGGCCAAATGCTGAAGGAGCACATACAGGGCAGACAGTGTATCGCCGAAATGGCAGCCTCGGTTGGCAGCAGAGCACTGCAAGCAGACAGGTTTACCGAAGCCGCCACAAATTACATCGATTTGTTACGGGAACATATTCAAAAAGAGAATACTGTTCTATTCCCGATGGGCGATAGAATACTGCCTTTTGATAAACAGCGGCAGCTCTTGGAACAATTTGAAGCCTTTGAAGAAGAAGTCATGGGAAAAGGAACCCACGAGAGGCTGCATGAAACCCTTCACAAACTTGGGGAAAAATATCTTAATACGAAATAACCATATATTCGAAACAACCGCCGGCGATGGCACCCCTCGCCATTACCGGCGGTTGTGCCTAATAATAAATAAACCGGGCAGGATAAGCCCATTGATTGATCAGTGCTTAGCTATTAGTAAATGAGTGGTTAAATAAAAGGAGGTAATGGTTATGCCGGATTTTGGCAGTTCTTTTTCGGGGCTTGCAAACCCCCGCAAGCTGACCGGCCAGGAGCTTATTAGGGCGATAAGGTTCATGGTGGCGGCGGAGTATGAGGCTGTCCAGCTGTACATGCAGTTGGCCGAATCCACCGACAACCGGCTGGCAATTGAGGTGCTAAAGGACATCGCCGATGAGGAAAGGGTCCATGCCGGGGAGTTCCTAAGACTTCTGAAGGAACTGGACCCCGATGAAGAAAGATTCTACGAAGAAGGCTATGAAGAAGTGGAGGAAATAATAGAAGCCCTTAAAAGCAAATAAATAAAAGGCCCGGTCAAGCCGGGTCTTTTATTTATCTGTGGCGGAGAGGGTGGGATTCGAACCTATTGAACTGTGCACTAAATAGCCAGTATATTATTTATACTTTTATCCATATCAAAAAAATCAATGAAGGCTGCTCTCACTAAAACACCATCTGTTGATCTAAATGTAATTCCTGCTTCTATAGGCCTAACATTTTCCGTCATTGGGTATATCAAAACAACCTGCTTGGCACCGTATTTTTTATAATAGGCGTACATTTGGTACATATCCGCCTGGGATATCCCATAATTGTGCTGCGCGGCTGAAAGCAGTTTCCATTTAGCATCCAGCACTGTTATCATACCGTTTTCTTTGTTGGTGATTACAATGTCTGGACGCATTGAGAACTTTCTTATGGGAAAGTCAAACAAGTGATACCGCTTATCCTGAGTTTTTATTGAGTATTTCGCCACATCAAGCCTGTGCTTTAATTTAGCAGCAACATAACTTTCAAATACCTGCTCCATAGGGAACAGTAAGGCATAGGCAACTTCACTGCCGGAAAACGCTGTAAAGCTTTTATTGAGTAGAAAAACTTTGCACCAGCGCATTGCCGTATCATATTCGCTTATATTCCGGTTTTTAATATAAAGTGAGAAATCACTGTCATAATTGCTGGAATAATCAATTCCATCAAAGGAGGTAATCAGCATGGATAAGTCTTTTTTATTTCTCGCACTGGTTGTTTTCTGCTGTAAGAAGCGGATTGTTGATTTTATTAACCGGTTTTCCGGCCTGTTGGGGCTAAAAATGTCATACTCAACAAAAAACCGTTCTTTATGTACCAGATTATGCTTTATGTGCTGAGAAAACACCATCTTCCCCTTAAAGAACTTCTCATCATCAGCATGAACAGTATATGTAGCTTTAAGCCCTCTTTTTACCAAGGTGAAGACTTCATCAACGAACATGCGGATAAATACTTCAAAAACGTTCATTTGCTCAGCTCTTAAGTGAGAGACATTAAATGTTCTGTAAGGCACTTCCTTGACTGTCCTAAGCATCTCAAAAAATATCTTCTTGGTTGCATCCTTATCATCAGATCTTGCTGAATAGATCTTGGGAAGAATTTCTATCCCGGTACCATCGTTCATTGCTATCATTCCAACGTAGTTTCTGGCAGATATTATTTTGCCAATACCCTTTCTGCTTGAAATGGACATCAAATCAAGTGCCTCTGTATCAGCAGCAGATCGATTTGCAAGAACAAACTGTTCCAACTGATCAAAGGTTTGTTCAGGAAGCATAGTATAACCACCGCCGGGTATTGATTTCCCACGGGTAAAACTTTCATATTCCTTTATTGTATAATGCCTGGCCATTCTATTTCTCCTTTTCAAGCGACCCCTGCTTATACATTCCTATAAGCATTAATGTTGGTGAAAGCCGATGGGTTAATTTCGTATGAAGCAATCTCATCAAGGTCAACCTCCGCCCCGCCAAACAGTTCCCCATTGTCGTTCTGTTTTTTGTGAATAAACTGGTCATCATAATCCTTATGGGAATCACCCAGCACTAGCCGGATTTTTTCATAATCTTCATAGAAATATTCCTGGAGCAGGGGGATAATATTATGGGCAAAAATATCAGCCAGCTTGTTTAGGGTGGGGTTATCTTTCAGTGCAAGAAAATATGAGTGCCCAATGGTGTGCTCCCGATCGCACAGCACTTCGATACGACGGTTTAGCTTACTAAGTAATTCTGAAACAAGGATGCCTTCTACTTCTATCCCGTCTAAAACCTTAAGGTCCGGCTGGCATTCAATAAAATTAAATCTCCTGCGCAATGCTGTATCGATCAAAGCAATGGAACGGTCAGCCGTATTCATTGTACCGATGATATATACGTTATCCGGTACCCCAAACATCTCTTGCGAATAGGGCAGCTTTGCTTTTATCGCTTCGGGCTGCCCAAGACGTTTCGTCGGCTCAATTAGCGTGATCAATTCTCCAAAAATCTTAGAAATATTTCCGCGGTTTATCTCATCAATGATGAATACATATCTCTTTGGGGATTCTGCAGCAATTATTTTCCCGGCATTATTCTCGTTAAGTATTCTAATCACATCCGCTACCGACACGTTCAGCTTATATACGGTTGAAAGGGTCATAACCGTATTATGGTTCATTTCAAAAATGTCGTAATTGATTCCTTTAACAATCCACTTAACCTTCCTGACGCGGCAGTAGTCTTCCAATTCCGGATGCCATTCATATTCGCCTTTAACAACGCCAACAGCATCTATTGTTCGCTCTGAATAGCACGAAAGGACGATATCGCCTATTTGCATCCGGTTAATAAAGGCATTTAGGACATTTTTGCCGCCTAAATTAAAATCGGTCTCCTCAGTTATGGTAGGCCCGTATTCGTCCCATCCAATCCTTATATAACCGTTCCTCATGCAGTCCTGGCGGACCGGATTATCTCCCGTACCTGCCAACGATACCTTCCAGACCGTAGAGTATTCGGAGAACCCAAACCCGGTATTCTTTTTAATAATCGGTGTTTGGGCCCTTTTGCAGAAGGATTTGAAAACGCCGTCAGCGATTTCATAGGATATGTTTTTGACTTCCGATTCGTCCTCGCCAGTGTAAAGCAGTGGTTTAATGCCTTCGATGAATTCTTCGTATCCGAAGGATTGGTGAAATGTCGTAAATTCGATATATCCTGCTTCCTTATAGATGTTATATCTTTTGAGTACTGATGCATAGTCCTCTGCCAAAACGTTTTCTATAGGCTTATCTTCAATTATCGCAACGGCATAATTGATTGTATTATAGGTTTTTCCAGTACCCGGAGGCCCGAACAAAATAATATTCTTGCTATAAACTTCCTTCATCGAGTTCACCTCTTTTTCTGGTTTGTTCTGTTCTTCGTCATCATCCGCCTCCTGCTCATTTTCGTTAAATTTACTGCCGAAGTAGACTATATCATCGGTCAGCATATGAAACGAAGGATCGGAATAACAATCCGAATCAAGCCGGGCTTTGCTCATGGCTTGCAGTTCATTATCCGCCATGACTTTGGCAAGAACTAGATCACACATTTCCATGTAACCTACTATATTCTGGCTATCTCCAAGAGTTATTGAAGCTTCGTATCCAACCCTTTTGGCAAAGGCTTTGTATTTGCTGTATTGATAAAAGTAATACTTTTCCGGATATCTGAAAAATAAATAGATACTTATGATGTTATGCTGCTGAAAATGCTGGTTCATGCCGGGCTTATCAGGGCTTTTATATTTTTCAAGCAGTTTATCGGCTTCAGCCATAAATGTATCAATACGTTCGACCAGGTCATTATCCTCATCATATAGTCTGGCAAACATCCTCCGGACTCTTTCCGGGTCTTTTTTGGCAAAATAGACTATCATTTTTTTTGCAAAAACTCTGCCGGTAGTCATAAGATTGTATGTTTTAGCAAGTGCACGTTCAAGCATATCGGCAAAATTCTCCGCCTCGATATCCCAATTGTCCTGAAAGCACTTGATTGCTCTCCATTTATATCGTTCTTCATTATCACGATTGGCAAAATCGGCTTTATACTGCTTGATGATATCCAAGATCGGGTCATAATCCTTTCCCAGTTCCCATGCGGCCATATCAAGGATCCGATAATTCTTAAAAGGTAAATTATTGTCCCTGTATTTTTTAATTGCGCGGCAATTATTAATATATTCAGCAATATCACTTTTTCTATTTAGCTCAATTCCGAGGGCTGCAAAAATATCTTCACTTCCCATGTTACTGTTCAAAATAGGAAATGTATATGGTCTAAGGCAGTGAAGAATCATTGATGCAGAAGCAGCGCGCATCCCTTTGAAACGCTTGTTTAGGACCTGTTCCGCCCGGGCAAACATTTTTTCGTCTTCATCCATTTCACTGATATCAATACACATCTTAATGAATTCACGTACTGATTTGTTGTCTGTTTTCCCTTGGAAAGAATAGAAACCTGTCCCGAACATGCCGAATACTCCTGATTGATCATTCTTATGATTTGTATATGCACCATTGACAGCTCTGGCCTGGATTTCGTCAAGAAGCCTAATCAATGCCTTTTTTGAATCCTGGGAAAGGTGACTGTTTTCGATTACTTTCTTTTTTACCGGCACCCCGTGCTTCCATGTTCCAACCGACATGAGATATATGGCATTCAAATCCTTGTAATCCAGTATCGCTTCATCCACATCGCGGTACGCTTTTACAATAGCTCGCATAAGTTCATAGCTTCCATCGTGTTGGTCGGCATCCATTTCCTTAGTATTCTTAAGTTTCAAAAGAAGATTTGAGTTCATGTTCACACCCCCATTCCAATCATCCGTTAGTAATATTTGTTCGCTAGCCTAATCATTCTTAATTTCCTCTGTCAAACTGAATATTTATAATCAAGAGCGTCACATAGCGGTAAGATTTGATTTAAACGCTCTACAATGCGCTGCTGCCCGACAAGTGAAGGGAATTGGAACTAAATACATATATATTTCACCATCTAACCTAGAGTTCCTCTATGACATTGCAATGAAAACCCAATAAACCATATTTTCAAAAGCACAAGAATGCGCTGTTTTTTGTCCGTCTTTTACTTTTTCCTAACTATATAACTATATAAATGCAAATGATTTGAGATGCGCATAGCGATATCGAAATATATCAAACCATTATATGAGGCAAAAAAACAAGCGGCTTTCCTCTATCTTGTCTAGGAAAACCGCATATTTATGGCGGAGAGGGCGGGATTCGAACCCACGGTACGCTTCCACGTACACTCGATTTCGAGTCGTTATCTATTAGCATAAGGCATTTAACACACGCTAACGCACGGTTTAACGCACGCGTGTGTTAAACCGTGCGTTAAACTGGAATATACTTAGCATATTTGCCTTTTCCATCAAGTTTTAATTTATTATCGGCAGCAAGACTTACAAGAACACGATATGCTTGTGGTGGTGTAATGTGCAGTAGCTCGGCTACATTTCCACGTGTTACATATCCTTGAGTTTTAGCAAGTTTTAGAACCAATTCTGAATACCTCAGTTTGTCGATGCCGGTTTGCCTCACATACCCAACTGTATTATCCGCGTTTCGGTACACCTTTGAACTTAGAATATAGTAACGACCCTTACCGGTTCCGGCAGCTTCCACTAAACCAGCTTCCGTCAGAGATTCGATTATATTCTTTATTCTTGTTTCTTCAATTTTTGTATCTTCTGTTAAATCGTGTACAGATGCTCTGTGAAGCTGCTTTAATGAATTCAGAACCAACAGAGCACGTATCGGGAGAGGGCGTCCAATCCTTTGCTGTTCAACAGCAAGCATTTTTACAAAGGCTTTATCAGGCATACTTTTTGGTATAAATAAGCTGACCCTACTATTTGTTGTTGCGCTGTAATCAGGTAAAAGCCTTCCGTAAAGCAACGAGCCTTCAAAGATGCGATCAATTCCTCTGCCGGTGCGCTCGGCAAGACCTATTCGCTTTAAAGCATCCGCTAAAACAGGATTACGCCCGTGGGGTTCTGCGTCCAGCAAATTGTGTATGTTTATACCTTCAATAAATCCACCTGGATTACTGATCGTCAGTCCTTCGTCATCGAGTTGTACACGTACTCGTCCCAGCATTGAATAGTCCCGATGGCAATATGCATTTACCAAAGACTCACGAAATGCCCGATAGTCAATGTCCGGTATGGTGACACGGAATAATCCTATTTGCATCTCTTCATTGCGGTTCCAGGCGTTCATGTAGTCACTGATTTTTTCAAAAGCAGCTAACAAAGGCAAGGTAAAAGTTTCATTTACTATGACATCTGTGCCATGCAGTATCTGAATAGCGGATTCAGCAGTCGGCACTAAAGCTTTCAGGCGATCCTTCTTTCCAATTAAAAGCAGCCCGGTATAAGTAGGAATCATCTTGCCTTCTACTATAGTAATAAGCTGCAATGCTTTATCCAATTCTTCGTCTGTGAGTTCAAGCAGGTTCTGCTCACCATGGTAAATACGGATTATATTTCTCAGCCGCTCCCGTTCAACGGCATCCAAATCATTCATAGAGGCATCCGGCACAGGCTGAGCAGAATAATCCAACAGGCTCAGGCTTGATAATCTAGTCGCAATTTCAAACGGGTACATTGGAATATTTTCAGGTTTGCCATCTGCTTTAATACGTCTGCGGAGCATTTTCCCCGAAGATGTAGCGACTATACTTGTGCGGCGCGGCACGCTGATTTTCAGAACAGGAGCATCATATTTAATTACCTCACATCGTACAGTTACAGGCGGTACTGTTCTATTAGCTATAAACGCTGCCAATTGAGTCGGGTCTTTATGGTCGTTATGCAATCCGGTAATAACACCATCATCCTCGACTCCAAGATATAAATCGCCGCCATCTGTATTGGCAAACGCAACAACGGCGTCAATGATTTCACTGTCAGGCAACTTGTCCCGATCGCTTTTAAATTCAATGGTTAATGACTCTGGAAAGCCGATATTTCGCACATCATCACATCCTTTTAACGTATTTTAACACACGCGTGTGTTAAAATGCAATAATTAACGCACGACAAAATGTGAGTTTATTCATTAAATTAAACATATCGAATATCGTTGCGCTTCTAGGGTAGTTTTTCATGCCCCGAAGGAGGTGATGCCATGCTGCACGGCTCTTGGTTTTTGCCGCAATTATTCTACGCAACATCGGTCGATGGTAAAAACTGCGGCCTTATGAGTGGACGGAATGATGAGGAGCGGTTGCGGTTTCAGCATGGCAGGACGAGTATGTGAAGCCTATGATGACCACCAGACCCACAACAGAAAGGAAGTATAGAAATTATGTCTTACGGAATCTTACGATTTGAAAAGATATGAAGCAGACCAACATCTGCGCTGGAGAAGCGCCTCGAAAGAAAAAAGCAGTAGTATGCCAGTAATTCCGACATTGATACCGAACGCTCGGAGTTGAATTCTCATCTACACAACCGAGAACAAAGTATTACAACAAGGTCTAGTGCCATATTGAAAAAGCTCAGAAAGAGAATCTGAAAAGCATGGTGCGAAAAGACAGTATCAAGCTCATCTATACCATCGTAACTGCCAGTACAGAGTTTTTTGAAAATCGCTCGAAAGAGGGGACAAAAGTATTAAAGTATGCGCTGGGATTTCTGCAGGAGGAAGGCGATGTAGACAATATTTTCTCGGTGGTGGTGCATATGGATTAACCAAATCCGCATATACACCTGTGCTTTGTACCGCTCACTAAAGACAAACACCTGCCCGCTAAGGAAGTCATGGACAACCGTAACAAACTCATCGGGCGCTACGATAAGTTTTATGAACATATGGCGAAGGAATTCACTAAACTGGAGATAGGAGAATCCGCTGCCGCCACCAAGTGCAAGCACATCCCGACTTGGCTTTATAAGTAGGCCAATCTTCTGGCCGAACAGATGGAACAGATGAAACGAGAGATTGAATGCATTGGAACCTTCAACGCACAGAAAAAAGGAAAACCTTCTGGATATGTTCTGCAAATGGTATCCTCATATCAATTCAGCGTTAATGCTTGTATGTGCTCGTCTTCGTCAAGTAGCGTCAAGTAATTGGGGCGCAAGACGTTACATGAATATGAGCTTATTCGTAGATCAATCTATTGCTACAGACCAGCATGATTGTCACCGCCGGGGTATAATTGACCCATAGCGCCGGGCAGAAATTGACCCACACCAAACCAACGGTTACCATAAGAGTGTTACTAATACTTTTATGGGAGATGACCGTATGATAAGGAGTGGGCTAATTAACATGA
>JBASIK010000095.1:0-1525 GCA_049654745.1 Bacteroidales bacterium | reverse complement strand
GGATGAAATTGCTGCATTTGACCGTATTAGGCAGGGACTTGACTTCGGTTATGCCGTGGACCCGCTGGCCTTTGAACGTATGCATTACGACCGGACACGGCGCAGGCTTTACCTGTTTACTGAAATTAGCGGCCTGAACTTATTTAACCGCCAGTTTTGGGATAAGGCGCAGCAGTATAACGATGTTTGGACTATAGCAGATAGTGCCGAGCCGAAAAGTATAGCAGAATTGAGGTCATGGGGGATGAAAATCAAAGGAGCCAAGAAAGGGCCCGGTTCTGTGGAGTTCGGCATAAAGTTCCTGCAGGATTTGGAACAGATAATCATAGACCCGGAGCGGTGCCCACTGGCGGCGAGGGAATTTATAAACTATTCGCTGGAGACGGACAGAAACGGCATAGTAAAAAGCCAGTTCCCGGATAAGGATAAGCATTGCTTAACAGGTGATACAATTATAAACACTGTTGATGGCGACATTCCGATTAGTGCATTAGTAGGAAAAACCGGTATGGTACATTGCTTTGACTTGAACGAACAAAAAGCAACGACTGGATTTTTCTATGATGTAAAAAAGACTGGAAATAATCTGGATGTTTACGAAGTCGAATTGGAGGACGGCAGGGTAATTAGAGCCACAGACTATCACCCTGTTTTAACCCGAAAAGGCTGGAAACTCATTCGTGACCTAAAAGAAGGAGACGAAATACTTGACATATCCAATCATATCTGATACAATAAGATATGTAGTAGAGAAGGAGGTATCAGAATGATTAGGTATGAGCAGGATGGCAAATTCGCATATTTTAATGGGCTGAAATTTACACGGGACGACAAGACTGGCTATTACTTAAACTCAACGATACGTAAGCGACTACATCGTTACGTATGGGAATACTTTAACGGGCCTATTCCGGCAGGACATCATATTCACCACAAAGACGGGGATAAGAACAACAATAACATCGAAAATCTTGTTTTGGTGAAACATTCAAAGCATGTTAGACTTCATGGTATCTTGAACTCTATGGATAGTGAATGGTTAGAGTGGGCCAGAGACAATATGAACAAAAAGGCAAGACCTGCGGCTTCTAAATGGCATGGGTCAGAGGAAGGCAGGGAGTGGCATCGTGAACACTATGAACAAATGAAGCACAAGCTTCATGGTAAAGAAGTTAAAATATGTGATTTTTGTGGCCATAAATATGAAGGATTTGCCAGAAAAACAGATAGGTTTTGCTCAAATAAATGTAAGTCTGCGTGGAGAAGAAAGGCCGGGGTGGATGATGAAACAAGAGTGTGTGCTTATTGCGGGCAAGAATTTAGAACAAATAAATACAGCAAAACAAAATGCTGCACCAGGAGATGTTCCAGTATGCTTTTCCCGAGAGGGTTTCACCTTCGCAAAAGTAAAGGCAATTAGACACGTGGGCAAGCAAGATGTATACAATATGGAAGTTCAAGACCACCACAACTTTAGTGTTAATGGTGGTCTTATTGTTCATAATTCAATTGATGCCTGCAGATA
>JBASIK010000094.1:0-4747 GCA_049654745.1 Bacteroidales bacterium | reverse complement strand
TTGTAGCTGGCACAGCTATCTTTGGTTATCCTGAGGGGATTAGAGAAGGGATAGACAAATTACGTAAATTATTGATTCCAAGTTATAAAAAAAGTTAAATCTTAAAAATTTTCAAAGTTCTTGACATTTAAATTGTAGACTTGTATAATGTTGTAAATTTATTTTAAAAGGAGACAAATATGGAAAAGAATAAATCATTGATTAAAAAATTAAATATTATCATAATTGTTTCATTAATATTGACACTGATTAACTTAGTTCCTGTAAAAGCATATGCTAGCATCCCAGAGACCGTTCCTTATGCCATTCGTAACGTGGGCTCAGGGAAATATTTGAATGTGTATGGAAGTCGAAGTACCAATGGTACTAACGTTACAGTATATCAGAGAGATTACACGTCCGGACAAAGTTGGACTGCTATGAAAAACGCAGCAGGCTGGTATACATTCTTACCTGGAAGTGGAGTAAGTACACGATTAAATGTCTATGGATCTACGGCACAAAATGGTAGTCGGATAACTATATGGGCAGCTTCAGGGAATAGCACTCAAGGTTGGTATTTAAGTGCACTTGGCGGCAATCAATACATCATTCGTTCAGCGAATAACACTAATTTGGTATTAACAGCTTCTGGAACTTCAAACTCGTCACAAGTCATATTACGACCGTACTCGAGCAGTAACACTTTACAACGTTGGGCACTTGAAACTATTAGTGTAGGTAACATGTTTCAGTATATGAAATCGAATGAGTTCCCAAACGGTAAGTATTGGACTTATAATCCAGCGAATAATAGCAATGATGGAACTCCCTCGAGCTCCTACCGGGATGGTAGTAATGGTTATGTTGGTTATTCCAATGTAGTGAAAAACGGTGGATATGAATGTTATGGTTATGCAAATTACTTAGCTCAACGAATTTTTGGAAAGCAACCAGCTAAAAGTGGAAGCTATTATTGGCCACGATTAGGACCAGGGGATAATCATAGAAATTTTAATGGATGGGAGGCTATAACCAAAGAAAGCGAAATCACCAGTGTTCGCCCTGGCGATATTATCCAAGTTTACTATGGTACCAATAGTGGACATACTGCAATGGTTACGAGTTTCCAAAACGGAGTAGTTCAGGTTACTGAAGTTTGGGGTAGTGTAGATAACAAAATTAACTGGGGATATTTTAATGGTTCTTCTTCAAATTCTACGCTTACTGCTATCAAAAATAGGTATATTACAGTTGTACTTAGACATCCATAAGTTTAGATTTATGGTAAACCCAATTAACATTTTATAATATAATAAAATATCTAATAGACAAACACCGAGACCTTTTCGGTGTTTGTCTTCTTTCTTGCCCCCTTTGTTTGATGATGACTTCATAAACCCAGTGGATGGTTTACGATACCTCAGCGGGATGTTTGATCATGTACTGATCCTGACCGTCAATCCAGGCTTTGACGGTAAGGAGTTTATCCCGGAAATGCTGCAGAGGATCCGCGATACACACCAGCTGTTGGAAGGATATAGGCTCTCTGATGCGATTATTCAGGTAGATGGCGGCATTGAAGCGAGCACGATCGCATCGGCGTATTCAGCCGGCGCCCGTGATTTTATAGCCGGCACAGCTATCTTTGGCCATCTCGGGGGGATTACAGCCGGGATCGACGCCTTAAAAGAGAAGCTCTCGCTCGATAAACTTTAGATCCCTCTCAAATGAGCATATTTAATACAGGAAAATTAAGGTAAACCTTATTTTAATCTTTTAATGCGTCAAGATAATCCAAACTCAAGGCGACAACGGCTGCCCATGCCACTATTTTAAACTCACCTTCACGCAATGATTTTTTGATCTCATCTTTGCTGAGCACCAATAATTCCTGGTCCTCGAGATCATCACTTTCTGGTTCGGTCACTTGTTTTGCATCCAATGCCAGAAATAGGTGCATTGTTGCACACCTCCGGTTAGGATCCAAAACATAGCTTCCTAAGTTAACCCAATTTGATGCTTCACAGCCCATTTCTTCACGTAATTCCCGTTTTGCCGCTTCAAATGGATCTTCATTTTCTTCAATCATGCCTCCAACGGGAGCAAGTGATGTTCCTTGGACAGCATATTTTGTTTGGCGAAAGCAAAGGAACTTGCCTTCTGGGGTAACAGGAAGGACAATGGCTGCATCGGGTATGATTATCCATGCCCAGTCTGGTATGATGGTCCCATTCGGGAGCTCTATCACATGATTTTCAATCGTTAAAAATTTTCCATGGTTGAGAATAGTTTCCCGTGATAATGTTTTCCAAACGCGAAGAACCTTTTGTTCCATTAATCCTCCAATTTATTCTTTAAGGAATCTATAAAAATCTTTCTGAATGCGACCATATAGGTTACTGGCTTAAACAATATCACATTTTACTTATCTATAGATTTGTCTGAATGGTTATTTAGGCGATATATAGACATTCAAGAGGCGATAATAAATGGGGATAAATAGTAAAAAAAGCCTCAATCAAATTCCTGAGGCTTAATCTAATACAATTCGGACTTGGTTATAGAGTTTATTTTTTCTTTAACAAGTACAAAATTCGCTCGCTGTTTGGAATGGGCTCTTTCTTTTCACATGTAAAATAAGCAGAAAAAGCTTTTTCAAAGCCTTCTACCGTGTATTGGTCAAATATATCCTTGCGGGTAGCCAGTAAGCGCTTTACCTGGGAATCACTTTTCGGGACGAATTCCACGATCGCCCAGTTTGCCAATTCGGCAAATAAGTTTGCAATTGAATCGAGTGGAACGTTATTTGATATGGCTAAGTGATGAAGCAAGGCTAATGCGAGGACCAGGTCCACAGGGCCGCGGCTAATAAAAGATTCACGTTCGGCGTTAGACCATCCAAGTGCTGAGCTCGGGTTAGTAAGGTCAATGACCAATGGGAGCAAGTTTTTCTCGTTGTTCTGTTTGATGGCGAGATAATTTTGTTCGACCGCGGCAGGGTCAATGTCACTCGCGACGGTCATCACACCTCGGCGGGAAGCCTCCCGGCTGAAGAGGCCGTTATTGGCTCCCAGGTCCCAGGCAGTTTTCGGTGCTACCTGTTCGATGAATTTTCCTACGATTTCGCCTTTTTTCTTGAGTGAATCGTCAGAGTAGTTGGTGATGTTGTAGTAATTTCCCCATTCTGTTCCGGCTGGTTCCCATTTCAATGGAAGAATAGTTTTTTCCAGAGAGTCATAGATTCTGAGCAGGGAGGCTTTATCCATTTTCATGCCGGCGGTGGGCAGGGCTTCGCTTTGAGCGTAACGTTTTTCAGCGCGGGCATGCATGTGAATATGAATGTTCAAGCCGCTGGCGCCGATTTTGGTTCTACCAGGGAGCAGCTCACTCGCCAAATCAAGCGGGATCCCATCAATGTAAACGCGCATCAACTGCATCAGGCGGATGTCTACCAGCGATGCTAACGCCAGAGGTGCCAAAAAATGTTGACAAAATTGTCGGTATCCATCCCATAGCTGCCCTTCATGATAAATATCAAAGGAAAGCGTATCAATTAATATTGGTTTACCGTCTAGAAATTGAATATTATAGGCGCTGGCATCCTTCAGGATCATGTTTTGCTTCAGAGCCATGCGTCCGACTTCGAGGGTGAGCAATGCTGCGTCTTTCATCTCCGAGAATGACCACTCATAGGGGTAGGAGATCATCGGGATGAGCTCTGGCTGGATCACCTTGTAGGCGCGGTCCGGCTCAGCAGGGGGCTCATTCGTCTCCGTGTGAGCGACCATCTTATGCGACGCAGTTAAGGCATCATAAAGACCACTGGACATCAGGTGGTCGTATGCCTTGCGATAAGATGTGTTTACTTGGCGGTAGAGAACTCCATCACGTTTGAACAGAAAGCCGCTTGGATCGCGAAATGAAGCACCAAGCCGTTCAAGATTATTCATCAGACTTGTTTTCCTCGAGAACAGGATCGGTTGTTTCGGGCTGTGGGGGGACGTATTTTTCGCCCTTGAAAAAGGCTTTAATGCGTGCCCAGAAAACTTTAATCAGGATGCCAATTCCACCCAGTACTCCAGCTGCCAACAACTGCACAATCAGGCTGCCTGTGCCTGGGTTCAGATAATAATGCAATTTAAATAAGATATTAAACATGAACCTTCCTTTCGGGTTTTCTTAATGCTCTTCAACAAAGCAATGTTATAGTCAAAACAATTGTCTTGGTCAAGCTTAATTCCTTCAAGACGATTTAGTTTGATTTTACAACTAATTATCGCCCAGCACAGAGCGACCTTAAAAGAATTTATTTCAATCGATCTACTCGTAGGTTGAAATACGCTCAAGTAGTTCACTCGGCATAACAAACCCATCCATTGTCAAACGATCTTTAAAGATGTTTAATGCCTCTGTTTTTGTTAATAAATCACTTTCCGCACAGGGATTGAGATAATTTTCAACATTTCCTTGCATGAAGTTATAAGGTGACTCCAGTTCTAATCTATACCAGTTCTGACAATAGACCAGGTTGATGTAATCAAACTGATAGAATGGGGGAGTAAAATATTCATCAGTGAGAGCCCACCCACCATCACTATCAGCTTCTGCGTGCTTTTGGCCAAAGCTCACCACAGGTGTCTTGGTGATTTTATCTGAAATTAATGAGCGACCATTCATCCATTCTGGTATCTCGATTCTCAAGTAATCTAATATAGTTGGTGCTATATCTAAATTTTGTGATTGATTAATTAGTAGACCTTTATAT
>JBASIK010000093.1:0-2952 GCA_049654745.1 Bacteroidales bacterium | reverse complement strand
CCTTCGGACAGGACGTGATTTTGCTTAAAAATAACCATATTATCAGAAATGAGACATGGGCTCTTCAAAGACCTTATCTGGTTTATGGTGATATTATGGTGGATACATTAAATACACTCACAATAGAAGAGGGGGTGAGGATACTGTTTCATAAAAACAGTTCACTTACCGTTTCCGGGAACATAGTTGTAAACGGAAATGCTGCCAGACCTGTTTTGTTCGCTTCCGACCGGCTTGAAAAAATATATGAAGATATACCTGGACAGTGGAAAGGTATCTTCTTTTCTCATTTGAGCAAGGGCAATGTTTTGAATCATGCTATTATACGTAATTCAACATTCGGCATCAGACTGGGTGAACCTGATAAAGCCACAGTAACAGAAATGCCTGATATAAAACTTAATTGCGTAAATATTTCACATTCAACAATTACTAATATTGCAGTTTACTCTGGTAATCTTGAAGCTGTAAATTCTGTTTTTGCCCATGCCGGAAAATATTGTGCATATCTGACTTCAGGCGGAAATTTCAACTTTATTCACTGTACTTTTTTCAATAGGTGGGAATACGGTATACGGTTGACACCAGTTTTATTTGTTTCGTTGCAGCAATTTACCCCAAAGAAAAGTTACGGTGAGATAAACCTTTATTTCATCAATAGTGTTATCTATGGAGACCTTTCTTCTGAAATTCAGATTATTTCTGATAGTCAATCTCAAACAATAAATTATTATTTCGACCATTGTCTGATAAAACTTGATACCATTTCTTCTAATTTCTGGAAACCCGGCAGGTTTACTGATAATCTTGTGAACAAAAACCCGCGTTTTATTGATGAAAACGCTTATGATTTCAGACCCGACACCCTTTCTCCTTTGATAAATACCGGGAACAAGCAGGTTGTGAATATTTTCGATGAGGACTACAGAGGTGCGACACGACTCAAAGATGGATTACCCGACATAGGAGCTTTTGAACGCATTCCCGGCGAAAAGAAACTTAAATAACAGCTTCTGATTATGCTCTACAGAATATTACTTAGAATATTGTTGTTAATAATCTGCATTGTATCAAATTTTAAAGTGGTTACATCCCAGGAAAATGCCCGGAGGAAATGCCGGTTCATGTTTTACAATGTTGAAAATCTTTTTGATACAGAAAATGATCCGGCAACCGAAGATGATGAATTTTTACCCGGGGGAGAACGGCGGTGGAACGCGAACAGGTACAGGCAAAAATTACAATCTATATATAAAGTTATCACAGCAGCCGGACAGTGGGACCCTGCTGAAATTATTGGAATTTGTGAGGCAGAAAATAAAAAAGTCATTGACGACCTGCTTACGTTAACCCCTTTGAATGGTGAGAGCATTTATGATATCGTACATGAAGATTCTGATGATCCGAGGGGCATTGATGTTTGTTTGATTTACAGAAAGGATAGAATTAAGTTATTGTATTACAAATACATATATCCATATTCACTCTATTTTCAGAAAATAAGAACAAGGAAAATATTATATACTAAATTTTTAGTTGAAGATGATACCCTTCATCTTTTTTTGAATCACTGGCCATCGAGAAGGGGAGGGGTGCTTGCAGGCGAGGGTAGCAGGATCGCTCTGGCAAATTTGCTCAGGCAACAGTCCGATTCAGTTAGAAATTCATCAGGGGAATGTTCAAAAATTATTTTTGCCGGTGATTTTAATTCTCTTCCTTCATCTGATGAAATTAAGGTTCTCACAGCTTCTGGAGAAAAGGGCTCTTTTTTGAATCTTGGCATGAGCCATTTTCTCCGTGGTACAGGAACTTACAAATATGAGGGAATATGGGAAATGCCCGATCAGATAATAGTTTCGAAAACCCTGCTTCCTGATCTTCAGAGATGCAAAGGTATTTATACTTCTGAAGATTTCTTTGAAATATTTGCTCCAGATTTTCTGCTTCTCAGGGACAGGAAATTTTCCGGGCAGAAGCCATTTTCAACCTACAGTGGTTATTCTTATCAGGGAGGATTCAGCGACCATCTTCCCGTAATTCTTGATCTGGTTGTGCAGCCCGGCCGCTGACCAAAGGTTTAAGTCCTAACTCAAGACCTTTCTTAATCATCAGTTCCCTTGCAGCATTATATTCATTGGGGATAATTCCATCAAGAATTGCATCTTTGATATAGTTCTTAATAATGCCAACCTCTTTGCCTGGTTTTATACCGAACGTTGCAATTATTTCATCCCCGGAAACTGGCGGTTGAAAATTTCTAATTGCGTCTTTTTCTTCAATTTCAACAAGTTTCTTTCTTACCAGTCTGAAGTTTGCAAGATGCCGTGATTTCTTTTCCTCATTTTTGGAGGTGATATCAGCTTCACACAGAAGCATTAGATCATCTATATCATCACCTGCTTCGTAAAGAAGTCTTCTTACAGCAGAATCGGTGACAATATCCTGTGACAGCACGATGGGACGCAGGTGGAGGTCAACAAGTTTCCGTACATATTTCATGTTTTCGTTCAGAGGAAGCTTCAACTTTCTGAAAATAACAGGCACCATCTTTGCCCCTATAAATTCATGGTTATGAAACGTCCAGCCAGCTTTTTCAGAATATTTCTTCGTTACGGGTTTGGCAATGTCGTGAAGGAGCGCAGCCCACCTGAGCCACAGGTTATCTGATTTGCTGCTTACATTATCGAGCACTTTGAGTGTATGCAGGAAATTGTCTTTGTGTCCCCTTCCTTCTTTCTTTTCCACCCCTTTCAGATTTGCAAGTTCAGGAAAGATAATTTCAAGCAGACCCGACCTGTCGAGCAGCATAAATCCTTTTGATGGCCTTGGAGATGAAATTATCTTGTTTAACTCTGTAGCTATTCTTTCGGTCGAAACTATCTTAATACGTTCCCTGTTCTTTTTTATTGATTCAAAAGTTTTCTCTTCAATTTTGAAATCGAGCTGGGTGGC
>JBASIK010000092.1:0-11893 GCA_049654745.1 Bacteroidales bacterium | reverse complement strand
TTATTAACCAGGATATCTATTTTCCCAAAATCTTTGATAACCTCTTCCACATTTTTTTGCGACTCGGTGAAGTTGCCCACGTCAAATACATACCCCTTTACCTTTACACCTGTTGATTCTATTTCTTTTATTGCCAACCTGAATTCATCATCTTCTATGATGTTGGTAACGGCAATATCAGCTCCTTCACGGGCAAATTTAAGGGCAATGGCCTTGCCTATTCCCCTGGAAGCTCCGGTTATGAGTGCTGTTTTTCCTTCAAGTAATTTCATGGTTTTCGTTTTAATTTCCGCAAATATATCTGAAAACTTTTTAATTCAAACCTGGCTTTTTTATAACAGAAGCAACTTTATCTCCTATTTCGGCCGGTGATTCAACGACGTGTATGCCGCATTGTTTCATTATTTCTATTTTTGCAATTGCAGTATCATGCTTACCTCCAATAATTGCGCCTGCATGTCCCATTCTTCTTCCCTTTGGTGCTGTACGTCCAGCTATGAACCCAATAACGGGTTTGGTACCATAGTCCTTTATCCATTCAGCTGCTTCGTTTTCCATATTGCCACCTATCTCCCCTATTATTACGATAGCTTCTGTTTCCGGATCATTCATCATCATTTTTGTAATGTCAAGGATAGAACTACCCACAACCGGGTCGCCTCCTATGCCCACACATGTGGATTGGCCCAGACCCAGTTTTGTAATCTGGTCAACTGCTTCGTACGTAAGGGTTCCCGACCGCGATATAATTCCAATGCTACCTTTACGGTGAATGAATCCAGGCATAATACCAGCTTTTGCCTCGCCTGGGGTTATTATTCCCGGGCAGTTAGGTCCGATGAGTACGCATTGCGGAAAGTTTTTAAGGTAATGCTTTGCATGAACCATATCTGATATAGGTATTCCTTCGGTTATTGCAACAATCAGTTTTATGCCGCCTTCAGCTGCTTCCATAATTGCATCGGCTGCTGCTGCAGGAGGAACAAATATCACCGACACATCTGCCCCGGTTTCCTGAACTGCTTCCCTTACTGTATTAAAAACTGGAAGATTGAGGTGAACCTGACCTCCTTTACCTGGTGTCACGCCTCCTACCACCTTTGAACCATATTCAATCATCTGAAGTGAGTGAAAAGTACCCTCACTGCCAGTAAAACCCTGTATTATAATTCTGGAGTCTTTATTCAGAAGAATGCTCATAAATAATTGAATAAATTAATTTTAACTACTTGTTGGTTATTGCTGCTACATTTTACTTATTTCCAAAAGTACAATAATTATTCTGTACTTTGGTTATATTTGACAGAACTATCAGCAAGCGATGATTGATTATATTGAGCCTATATTGTACATAGGTATTTCCCAGTCTTTTTTTGCAGGACTTCTTGTCGCAACGAAAAAGCCTGTTACTATCGCCAACAGACTGATGGCCGCCTGGTTATTTATGATATGCATTGAACTGATTTTTGCATTGATAAACAGCAAAGTCCTTGAAATGTACTCTTTCCAGTTTATTACATTTACATACGGGCCACTTCTTTATCTATATGTTAAGTTTATGACTGATCCTGAAAGAAAGTTTAACTGGCTTTCTCTGCTTCATTTTATTCCTTTTGTAGCGTTTTTTATTGTTTCAGTAATTTTCAGATCTGAGCCACTTGTAAGGGATTTGAGAAGCTTCTTTGTACCTGATAAATTTCTTTCCCTTAGATTGATTTACGGTTTCAGTTTCTTTCTTTCCATAACCATTTACAGCTCATTAACATTCCTTGAAATCAGACGTCACCAGAAAAATCTCAGAAACCTCGTTTCATATACATCTAGTGTTATAACCCTTAACTGGCTGAAAATAATCTCAATAAGTTTTTATGCAGCATATTTTATTCTTTTCATTCTTGGCGGACTGAATATGATAGGAAACTATATTCCATTCGATCCTTATTTTGTAATATTTTTCTTTATTGCCGTATTTTCTTTCGCATACAGCTTTTACGGGATTAAACAACCGGTTATCTTTGGACATGAACTTAAACTAAATGATATAAACGGGAACAAAAAGGAAATTACAAAGTATCAGAAGAGTGGACTGAAAGAAGAACAGGCAAATGAATACCTGAAGATTTTGCTTGATTGCATGGAAAAGGAGAAACCTTATCTCAATAATAATTTAAGTATCAATGATTTATCTTCTTTAACGAAAATACCACGTCATCATATCACCCAGGTTCTCAATGAAAAATATGGTAAGAATTTTTTTACGTTTATAAATGAGTACAGGGTGAAAGAGGTAATTTCAAGGCTTTCGGATCCGAAATATAACAGTTACACCCTTCTTGCTATTGCATATGATTCGGGCTTCAATTCAAAAGCCACATTCAACTCCTTTTTTAAAAGCTATACTGGCCTCACTCCCAGTGAGTACAGGGAAAAGTTAGCTGGCAGCTCCGGTTCCTGAACAGAGTCTTTCCCTGCAGGATTGAACCAGTAAGTTTCTTTTTCCCGGTATTAAAAAATCGGACTGGACGACCGTTTATTCTTCAATCTCTTTCTTTGACCGAAAAACAAGCAAGTCATGAAGTTCGGCAAAGTAGAGGTTTTCATCTTAGCATCTATTATAAAAGGCACATTATTATCTGTTTACTGCTTGAATGGCCAAACTGAAGAACAAAACCAGACACTTTCTTTTGGAGGTTTTGTAAGAGGTGGTGTATATTATGATCTTAACCGTCAGAATGACAGGCCTTTGTTTTCAAGCGGATTTTCTGATCTAGCTTTAAAGCTGGAAGCCCGGCAGGAAGATAAAATAAGGGCATTTTCGGATATCAGGTTGCGATACGGCTCTGAGTTCAACAATTCTGTTAATTCTTTAACAATAAGAGAGGCTTTTGCAGAAGTCTATTTTCCCTTTTTCAGGTTTTCGATAGGACAGCAAATTATAAAATGGGCAAAAACTGATTTTACAACCACAAATTCAAAGTTAAACCCGCAAAATTTTACAACAAGATCCCCCGACAGGGAGGATATGGATCTTGGCAACATAATTGCCTCATTATCATGGTATCCTTCTCACATATTTGATTTTCAGGCAGTATATATCCCCTTTTATCGTCCATCGGTTCTTCTTATAGATCAAGTGCCTATTCCTGAGGGAGTCGAAATTAAAACGTTAAAATCACTTGTTACCGATAAAAATTATTCGGGATATGGTTTTAAGGGGAGTATTCACATCAGAGGTGCAGATCTGGGTGTTACATGGTTCGACGGATATGATCCTATGCCAGGGATTAAGCTTGATGAGTTTTCTCTTGATATGTCGGGTCCTGTTCCTGTTGCTTCGACAAAACTGAGTGTGACTCCATATAAAATAAGGAGTGCAGGAATATTCTTTGAAGCAGTGACCGGAGAAATATGTACGAGGGGTGAAGTCGCATTATCCGAGCCTTGTGCTGATTACAGAGAAAATGAATATGTTCCAGCTCCTGAGGTAAAATGGGTTGGAGGGTTTGATTATACACCGGGAGACTGGAGAATTGTTTTTGAATATTCTGGAAAATACATTACCAGCTTCACCAGGCCGGATACAGAACCCTTAATTGGCACTGAGCCTGATTATACACAGCTTCTTCAGTTGATTTCCACGCCTGGTTTTGATATAAAGGAATATGTAAGAAAACAAACAGAAGCTTTCAACAGACTTTACAACTACCAGCTGGAAAAATCATATCATTCTGCAGGTTTGAGGCTCGAAAAAGAAATTGCATATGGTAAATATGTCACTTCTTTATTTGGTTTATACAATTTTACGGCTCATGAACTCTTATTGATTCCTGAAATTAAGTTCAAACCATACGACGCTATTACAATTACAGCCGGAGCAGAAATATATTCAGGCAGGAAAGGTTCATTATACAAGCTTGTAAATGACTTTATGGAAAGCATTTATGCAGGAATTAGAATTGATTTTTAATCAGATTATATATGAGTAGATTCATCATAAGGTTCAGGTGGCTGATAATTTCAGTTTGTTTAGTTACCGGATGTTTTTTCATCTTTCTCATTCCTAAAGCTTCAACCGATCCCGATATCAGAAATTATATTCCTTCGAATCTGCAGTCGAAAATAAGAACTGATTCGATTGAGAGCGTATTTGGGTTTCAGGATATGGTGATGATTCTTTACAGAGACACCACTACAGTAGTTACGGGAAATAATCTTACGACACTTAAGAGAATAGAAGAACAATTATCACAATTAAGCGAAATTTCGTCCATCATCTCCCCTTTCGGCATTAAGGCAATAAGAAGCGAGGAAGGTTACATGGTTGCTGAAAGGCTTGTTGGACAAATACCTTCCAACAGGAAAGAAGAGGAGGAGTTAATTTCCAGAATTAATTCAAATAGTTACTCACGTGATATAGTTTTTTCTCCAGATCTAAAGACAGCTGCTATAACACTTACTCTTTCCAATAATACACATGAAACAGAATTATTGAACAAGATTGATTCCGTCATTATTTCATCAGGTGAGAGTAATAAGGTTATGAAAGGTGGTTTACCTGTAATAAGGAAATTTATACTTAAAGATGTAAGAAGGGATGCCATAATTGTTGTCCCTGTTGCACTATTTATAATGCTTTTAATTCTGCGCCTGACACTCGGGTCATGGAGAAATGTTTATATTCCATTTTCTGTGGTGATTCTGTCAACAGGGATAAGCATGGGGCTTATTCCATTGCTGGGGTGGAAATTGTCAATTATTACTCTTCTCATACCAATAATACTTATTGCCGTAGCTAACAATTACGGAATATATCTTGTAAGTTATTATAACCGGGTTGCAAATTCAATTAAAGGCAGCAAATATGAAATCCTTAAAGAAGTGATGGGTTCTTTAAGGATACCGGTATTATTCAGTGGACTGACCACAATAGCAGGAATACTTGGTTTGCTCGCTCATTCAATAATTCCCGCAAGGCAGGTTGGGGTGCTTGCGGCATGTGGCATTTCCATAGCATTGGCAATGAGTTTCTTTATGGTGCCAGCTCTGTTATCTGTCAGTAAAACACACCATTCTGCAAAATTAAGGATGAATTTTGTTAATTATGGAATGGATGGTTTTTTCAGGCGTCTTTCAATGCTTGTTACAAAACACCCTGGCAAGGTACTGGTTTTTTCAGTGATTATAATCTTATCAGTAGGTGCTGGAATTATTTTCCTCCGGACAGATACAAACCAGGAACATTTTTTCCCAGAAAGACATCCGTTAAGAAGGACATCGGAAATAATAAATAAAAATTTCGGTGGTTCTCAAACAATCTCTGTAATGATTTCTGGTAACATAAAGGATCCCCGTGTGATGAAAGGAATAGACCTTCTTACAAATAGGATAGAGTCAGAAAAAGGAGTTGGGAAGGTATTTTCGATATCCAGGGCAGTAAGGGAAATGAGCAAGGCGTTATACGATACAGATGAAGAAGGATATGACAGAATTCCAGATTCGGAGGAGGCAATTGCTCAGATGTTTGAACTCTATTACATGAGTGGGGATGCAGAGGATTTCAAACAACTTTTAAATCCTGAAAACGACAGGGCTCACATTATAATAAGGCTATCAAATCCATCTGGTGATGTAATAAAGCGTATTGTCAATATAGTTGAAGAGACTAGGGTTGAAATTCCGGCAAAAATAACTACCGGTGGATATGCTCTTATTATGTACGATTTCACCGAATCCCTTATAAAGGGGCAAGTTTTCTCTCTTGCATTTGCACTTATTATAGTGTTTATACTTCTTTCTCTGGTTTTCAGGTCGGTTAAAGGAGGGCTTACAGGCTCAATACCACTTGCAGCATCTATAATAATTCTTTTCGGATTTATGGGGTTTTCAGGGATTGCTATTGATCCTGCCACTGCACTCCTCTCATCTGTTATGATTGGCGTTGGAGTTGACTTTACCATACAGTATATGTGGAGGTTCAACATTGAATTAAGAAAGTACAAAGATTATTTCAAAGCGACGGAGAAATCATTTGAATCAATAGGTCAAAGTATTGTAATTAATGCTTTTGCAGTAATGGGAGGCTTTGGTGCACTTATCTTTTCCGGATTTACATCGATTAAATTTTTTGGTTATCTTGTTGTGATCTCTATAGCATCGTGTCTTGCCGGTTCATTATTTGTCATCCCTGCATTTCTGATAAAATTCAGGCCCCGGTTTATTGAGAAAAACCTATCAAAAATAAAATACAGTAAATATGAAAAAGAGTATACTGGTAAATCTGTTGCTTCTGTCATTGTTAAGGATATCGGCCCAGCAGCCTGATGCTGGACAGATAATGGAAAAAAGCAGAGAGCTCACGCTTACAGGTTCACTTAAGGCAAATGTCAGCCTTACTATTACCGAAAAAAATGGTTCAACCCGTAATCGAACCATTTCCATGATTACAAAAAGTTATGCTGACGGAACGGAAAAGAGGCTGATTAAGTTTCTTGAGCCTGCTGATGTTAAGGGTACAGGTATGTTGATAATTGATTACAAATCGGCTGCAGATGAGATGTGGATTTATCTTCCAGCCCTTAAAAAGACCAGAAGAATTGTGAGCTCCGAAAAAGGAAAGAGTTTTATGAATTCAGAATTTTCAAATGCCGATATGAGTTCCCCTTCTCTTTCGGACTTCAAATACCGACACCTTGAGGGCTCAGGGCAGGATGATGTTTGGATAATTGAATCTGTTCCTGCAGACAATGAAAAAGTTGTCGAATACGGTTTCTCGCGTCGTATAAGTTATATAGGAAAAAGCAATTATCAGGTAATAAAAATGGAATTATTTGATCGGGAAAATAAATTATTCAAAATTATTGAGATAGCATCTGTTTTTCCCGGGGAAAATGGCAAATATATTATTAGTGAAATGAAGGCTGTTAACCTGTCGAATGGCAGAAGTTCTGTTATTAAATTAACAAATATCACTTTGAACTCGGGAGCTGAAGATTCATTATTTACTCTTCAGAATCTTGAACGTTAATAGATAAACTTTTACACAACTGCACTTAAATTATGGCAGCAAATTATGTTGTTTGCTTCTATATTTATTATTTTTACTTATTCATTACAAATGAATATTAAAAGTGATTAGAAAAGGAGAAACAATATGTGCGCCTGCCACCGCAACGGGGGGCGCAATTGCTGTTGTAAGAGTAAGCGGGCCGAAGAGTTTTGAAATATGTGAGAAAATATTCAGGCCCCATAACAGCAATACAAGGCTCCGGGAACGAAGAGGTCATACAGTAGTTTATGGTGAAATCGTTGATGGAGAAGAGATAATTGACGATGTGCTTGTAACAGTTTTTCGTAAGCCTCATTCATATACCGGTGAAGACTCTGTAGAGATTTCCTGCCATGGTTCCCAGTATATTATCCGGAAGGTTCTGGAATTATTGATTAATAATGGTGCTGTTCCTGCTCGTCCGGGAGAGTTTACAATGCGTGCATTCATGAACGGAAAGATGGATTTATCACAGGCTGAAGCTGTGGCAGATCTGGTTGCAAGTTCTTCTGAAGCATCCCACAGGCTGGCTATACATCAGATGCGTGGAGGTTTTTCGGAGGAAATAATGCGATTGCGGCAGGAACTGCTTCATTTCACTTCACTCATAGAGCTCGAGCTTGATTTCGGAGAGGAGGATGTAGAATTTGCGGACAGGAGTGAATTGCTGAAAATTGTAAGGCGGGTCAAAGAACTTGCCGGCAAACTGGCTTCATCTTTCAGGCTGGGAAATGCTATAAAAAACGGGATACCTGTTGTAATAGTAGGAAAACCAAATTCAGGTAAATCAACTTTGCTGAATGCCCTTCTGATGGAAGAGAGAGCAATAGTTTCGGATATTCCCGGAACAACAAGGGACTTTATAGAAGACACAATAGTGATTGACGGTATTGAATACAGGTTTATTGACACTGCAGGATTGAGGGAAACAACTGATGCCATAGAAATTCTTGGAATAAAAAAGACACTTGAAAAAATTAAACAGGCAAGAGTCATTCTTCTTGTGGATGAAATCACAGATTCTCCTGAAACGATAAACCGGAGGGCCGATTATTTAAGAAAACTGGCAGGAGATGATGAAAAAAGACTGATCATCCTTATAAATAAAATTGACCTTTATCCTGAAAAGATGTCCGGAAAGGAGCCTGGTAAATCCATTATGCTTCGTGATAATGAATCGCTGTTATTCATTTCTGCTAAGGGAAAGATAGGGCTTGATGAATTACGGGCAAAACTTGGTGAAGTGATAGAAAAAGAGAAGTTGAGTTCTGAAGATGTAATTATTTCAAATATAAGACATTACGAAGCTTTATCAAGAGTCAGTGAGAGTCTTGCCCGGGTAGAAGAAGGTTTAGAATCTGGTATTCCCGAAGATCTGATAGCAGAAGATATCAGGCAGGCTATTCATTACCTTGGTGAGATTACAGGGGAGATTACGTCGGATGAGATTCTTGGAAATATATTTAAGAACTTCTGTATTGGAAAATAATCAGAACAAAACTTCAATACTATTGATTTTAAGTGCAAGAACATAAAATAACATTTACCAACTTTTAATAAAGTATCAGAATGGAAGCAAAGTACATCAGTTTTGAAATTATTGAAAAATTTGTATTAAAAGTGCTTGTAAAGGCTGGCGTTCCTGAGGATGATGCAAAAATTGTTGCTGACGTATTAATTCAGGCCGACAGGTTTGGAATTGACAGTCATGGTGTTAACCGTTTAAAGCCCATCTATCTTGACCGGCTAAAAGACGGGATTCAGAATCCGGTTACCAGATTTGAAATTGTCAGGGAAGGTCCTACTACAACTGTTATTGATGGTCATTTCGGCATGGGGCAGGTTATTGGTTATAATGCTATGAAGCTTGCAATCAAGAAGGCGAAGGAATTTGGAACAGGTATCAGTGTGGTGCGCAATTCTTCACATTATGGTATTGCTGGTTATTATGCCCTTATGGCAGTAAAAGAGAATATGATAGGTATTACATGTACCAATGCGAGGCCATCTATAGCTCCAACTTTTGGGGTTGAGAATATGCTGGGCACCAATCCGTTAACATTCGGCATGCCTACTGACGAACCTTTTCCTTTTCTTCTCGATTGTGCCACTTCCATTACGCAGAGGGGTAAAATTGAACTATATGCAAGAGAAGGAAAAAAGCTTCCTAAAGGCTGGGTAATTGATATTAACGGAGAAAGCAAGACTGATCCTGATGAAGTACTGGCAGATCTCATTGCAGGAAGGGCAGCATTGACACCGCTGGGTGGAATAGGAGAAGAAACTGCAGGGTATAAAGGTTATGGCTATGCTACTGTAGTTGAAATACTTTCATCTGCTTTGCAACAGGGAGCATATATGAAAATGCTCATGGGAGGTGTTAAAGATGGAAAGAAATTACCTTACCCCATCGGTCACTTCTTTATGGCAATTGATATAAGTGCCTTCATCGATCCGGAAGAATTTAAGAAGACAACAGGTAATATTTTAAGGGAACTAAGGGCTTCAAGGAAAATGCCCGGTGAAGACAGAATTTACACTGCCGGTGAGAAAGAATATTACTGCTGGATGGAGAGAAAAGATAAAGGTGTTCCCTTTAATAAGGAATTGCTGAAAGAATTCAGAGGACTCTGTAAAGAATACAGTCTGGAGGAATATTTGCCTTATTTTGAAGAATAATTTACAGGGTTAATTCTTCTGATTTTATGGGTGAATATATTTTCCCCGGTATTCTCTTTTAAGAAGTTTTGAGGCTTCCGGGTTGTTTATAATTTCATTTTTCGTTTGATCCCATCTGACAACTGAATCAGTATAATAGGAAATCATTGCAAGCTGGACTGTTGCTGTAGATTTGAATGCATCTTCAGGCGTGCAGCTTACAAGGTTCTTGTTTTGGGCCCTAACCGCATCAAGAAAATTCCTGACATGGTTATCCTGCATCATAGGTGTTGGGAGTGATATATCCTCTCTTTTTAAATCTTTTTCTGCTGAAAAAATGATTATTTTATTGTCTTCAGCGAATATAGTTCCCTTTTCGCCATAAAAGAATATTCCGTTTTTGAATTCCGGTGTTACATCACCATTTCCCCAGAGGCGATGTTGCCATACAACCGGCACTTTATTAAATATCATATGTGCAGTTAGTGTATCAGGAGTGGTAATCTGGTCTTTCAGAACAAATATTCCGCCTGTTGTATAGAATTCGGATGGCATGTCCTCTCCCATTATTTTTCTTATTATGTCAATATGATGTATACCCCAGTCAACCAGGTGGCCATTTCCGTATTCCTTTTCTAGTCTCCATGCTTTATGACCAATACTTGGTCTGTATTCAAGTTTCGGTGCAGGTCCGCACCACTCTTCCCAGTCGAGTGAAGGAGGCGGTGGTTGAATCCTGGTATCCTGCTGACCCGGATTATAGTGAATCTGAGCAACAATCTGCCTCACCTCTCCTATCCTGCCCGACTCAATAATTTCTTTTGCCTTCTTAAAAGCCATGCTCTGCCTGCGTTGAAAACCTATCTGAACTATATTTCCAGCTCTTTTCCATGCGTTAACCATAGCAATTCCTTCAGCCACATCGTACGACAGAGGTTTTTCGCAATAGATATTAAGGCCTCTTTTACAAGCGTCAATAAACTGAAGTGCATGCCAGTGTGGTATTGTTCCAATAAATACAGCATCAAGATCTTTCATGTCAAGCATTTCCTGATAATACTTGAATGTCTTAGGTCTTGAACCCTGAAGCTTTTCAATCTCATCAGCACCAGTTTTTAGATGATCAGAATCAACATCACAAACACCTATAAATTCAACATCCCCTGCTTTAATAGCTGCTGTAGAAATAACCATTCCGTACCAGCCAGCACCGATAAGTGCAGCTTTAATCTTTCTATTCTCCTGTCCGGAAGAAATATAGAATGATGTTGCCAGTGCCATAGAACCTGAGCCGGTTAACTTTATGAAATTTCTTCTTTTCATTTCAAAATTTTTTATACAGATAAATTTAACAATTATGGATAAAAATAGGTCACAAGTCAGCAATTTTGATAATTTTTGCAGTTTAAGCAAAGAAAGTTATGCCAGCAGAAAGAAGAAAAACTGCCATACTCTTTACAGATGCACTTAAACTTAAACGACCAGCTGCTTTTAACGTTATGGTCAAGCCAGCAGGTTCAGTTTGCAATCTTAACTGTGCATATTGTTATTATCTAGAAAAGAGAAAATTATATCCGGAAAAAAAAGATTTCCGGATGACTGAGGAATTACTTGAAGAGTTTACAAAGCAGTATATTGAGGCAAATGAAGTACCTGTAGTAACTTTCACATGGCAGGGTGGTGAGCCAACGCTTATGGGGCTTGATTTTTTCAAAAGGGCCATAGAGCTTCAAAAGAAATACGCCGGAGGAAAGCGGATAGAAAATGCTTTTCAGACAAATGGTACAAGGTTGAACGATGACTGGTGTAAGTTTTTCAAAGACAACAATATACTGGTAGGTATCTCAATAGATGGTCCTGAACATAATCACGATCATTACCGGAAGACCTATTCGGGAGGGCCGACATTCAGAAGGGTTATGAGGGGCATAGAGTTACTTCAGAAGCACAGGGTTGAATTTAATACCCTGAGTGTTGTAAATGATTACAATGTTCATTTCGCAAAGGAGACATACAGGTTTTTAAAAGATATTGGCAGTGTATTCATGCAGTTTCTCCCGGTTGTTGAAAGGGTAGCTGAAGGTATTAAAGATGATTCTCTTAAGCTTGTCTCGAACGAATATGGGAACCGGACAACTGTTGCACCCTGGACCGTTAACGGGAAAGATTACGGAAAATTTCTGATAACGA
>JBASIK010000091.1:0-2029 GCA_049654745.1 Bacteroidales bacterium | reverse complement strand
ATTCTGGCCTTTTTAAGTGCCCGACTCTTTCTCATTCCCGATTTAAGGTTTTTGTAATACGATTTTATTATCGAGGCACCAGCCATATCGTCTATCTCCCATAGAGACATCACTACTGATTTACTTCCAGATACTATAAAGCCTCTTGCCAGACTGAGCACTCCTTCGCCTGCATAGAGAGTTCCTGTTCCGGTAAAACAGGAACTTAAAACAACCATTTTTGCATTCAAAGGTATTCCGTAAACTTCGTAGGGCTTAAGATAAACATCTTCAGCCGAATCCACAGTAGCATTATAAAATATCATTCCTGAATTTGCAGGTGATGCCCCGTCGACTATGGTATGCATGGCAAGGTGCACAACATCAAACTTTCCGGCCTCTGCTTTATAATTCTCCAAAGTAGCTTTCTCATTCATAAAAAGCTTACCAGGTATTAATTTAGACACGTAAGATGCTTCTTGCTGGGCATATACAAGAGGTGGTAAATCATTGTAATTTTCAGACCGAAAAACTGAATCAACGATTAAATTGTCGTATGAAGGTGCAAAAGTGACTGCATTATTAAAAAAAGAAGGCATTCTTCTTCTGGTTTCCGATAGAAGCGTTGCAGAATAAGTATAGGATATATCGTATTTTTTTGTGACATAGTCAAGAATATTATAATAAAGGCTTGTATCTCTTTTTTCTGACATTATCATTATGTCGAACGGGAAAAAGGACAGCTTACCATCGGGTGAAATCACCAGATATTCAGAAATAAGATATTCTTCAACCGGCTTAAGCAGAAATGAATATAGTCTGAATCCATTTTCCTGAAATTGCAGAAATGCATCTTTTGCATTTCTCTCTTTAACAGGATTGGAAAGCAATTGCCTGAAAGTGTTAACAGTATTGAAAAAACTATCATCAATTTTAAGAGTTTTAATTTTCAAATATTTATTATTTACAACTATGATATGAAGCAATGTATCATTAACAATATAACTCAGATAATTTGCTTTCTTTCCGGCAAGCTCTGGAATCATTTCAGGTGAAACAACTCTGGTATCGTACTTCATTTTATAATAATCAGGGAAATCTTTTTCAAATACTTTAAGCAGAGAATCTTTCCTGTTTTGTGCATTAATCAAATTTTCAGTCCAGAGTTCTATTTTACTTCTATCAGGATTGCTGCTGTTTCTTTCTGCTTCAATTTTCGACTCATAAAATCCAATTTCCAGAGATAAATTATGCTCCAGTGTTACCAGCGAAGGTGGAATATGATACCTCATGGCTTTGGCCTCACGTGTATATGTGAGCAGGCTTGCCGCTTTGCTTTTTTCTGAATATTCAAAAACCTTTAAAAGGTATTGTGCTTCATTGGTTAATTCGTAGCACTGATTGTAACTCTCAATGGCAAACATGTAGGAATCTCTGAACCTTTCTCCGAGCAGAAGACGGCTTTCCTCATCACCCAGATTCAGTCTCAGATCTTCCAGAATTTTAACCATCATGTCTGAAATTTCTGCACAGCTTTTCAGGATATTGAAATCGCCTGTTAAACTAAAAAGCCGCTGCTGAATCAGGAATTTAGCCCTGAGTAAATCCCACGTCGTTCTATCTTTTTTCAAAAATCGTATATCCGGATTAATAAGTGGGTTACCTTGTGGTTTCAAACCTGCGCTCCGGTACAGAACTATTGATAACGAATCAAGAGCTTCTGTTACTTTTCCGTTATTCATTAATGCGAGAGCATATCCCCGGGCAATCTGTGTATTAAGATTTACATCCCAAGGATGTGTATATACATATTCGTAACATGTCCGGAAAATCTCTAATGATTGAGAAAAATCTATCTCAAATCTCAAAAGATACGATGCATAATTATTCAATATTTCATAATATACTTTCGATTTTTTCGAATGCCTGCTTCTTATCTTCTCTATGGTTCTTATTAAAATTTCTTTTCCCTTTTCTTTCTGATTAATATTTCCTAAAAACATTGCATAATTGCTCATAAAATAATACGAAGTTGGATTATCCATAACAT
>JBASIK010000090.1:0-13538 GCA_049654745.1 Bacteroidales bacterium | reverse complement strand
TGCAATCTCTACACTAAAATCTCTTCCTGTTAATACCGACAGAAAAGAAGAACTAATGTCCCTTACCCTTTCATTAACAGGTAGAAATATTTAAAAAATTCTAAGCCACTTTTTATTCTTTACTCTTCAATTGCAGGTTTATCAGAAACCCGACATTTAACATCAACTGGTCGTATTTACTGAGAAGGTATTTTATTTCTGCGAAAAGCTTAACTTTTTCACCTGCCTGAACCAGTGTTCCCGCTCCCAGATTCAATCTAGGTGTGTTATCTGTCACAATAGTTTTCTGCTCAGCATTAAGAATGGTCGAAACATATTTTCTTCTGGCAAATAAAATATCAAGCCCTGCCAGGCCATAAAACTCAAAAGGTCCTATTGATTTAATTATATAATGCCCGTTAATATCAAACATTATTGATGAAACAGAGGTCCTTTCCTCACCGTCAACAACACTAATTTTGTAAATATTAGGGAAAACCCATAAAAGAGACGGTGAAACATGAAACTGGTTGCTGATATTATATAATCCTTTCAGAAAAACCCTGGCATTTGTTGTTTGATATGATTCCAACCTGTTATTAAGAAAATAAAATCCTGTTGTATAAAAAGGACCCGCACCAGCCCCTAAATTTGACTGGCTGTAAATTATTCCACAATTTATATACAGGAGAACCAAAAGGAAAAAAGAATATTTCTTCATTTTTTATTTTTTAAATAATTTGAGTCAGTCATTAAAATTTTGGCACTGCCAAAGATTACATTTCAGGAGTTAAATTACTCTAAATTTTTCTTTTGAAACAAAAAGGAAAGTAAAAATTATTACATTTGCCTACCGTTAAGTTACAAACATTTGTTATTATGGCTCGAAACATTGGAAGAATCAGTCAGATAATAGGACCGGTTGTAGATGTTGTTTTCGATCAGCAGGGTGCTGAAATGCCGGAAATATATGATGCTCTGGAAATAAAACGTGATGATGGTTCAATTCTTGTTGTTGAATGCCAGCAACATATTGGTGAAAATACTGTGAGAACAATTGCAATGGATTCCACTGACGGCCTTCGCAGAGGTATGGAAGTTGTTGCAACGGGAGCACCAATTGTGATGCCCATTGGTGAGCAGATTAAGGGAAGGCTGATGAATGTTACAGGTGATCCCATCGACGGTTTGGGTCCCCTCGATAAAAAAGGCGGATACCCCATTCACAGGGATCCTCCCAAATTTGAAGAACTCTCAACAGAAAAAGAGGTTCTCTATACCGGAATAAAAGTAATTGACCTTATCGAGCCATATTCGAAAGGAGGCAAAATCGGTCTTTTCGGTGGTGCAGGAGTTGGAAAGACAGTTATCATTCTTGAATTGATAAATAACATAGCCAAAGCATATTCTGGCCTGTCGGTTTTTGCAGGAGTGGGTGAAAGAACCAGGGAAGGCAATGACCTTCTTAGGGAAATGATTGAAGCTGGCGTTATCAACTACGGTGAGGCTTTTCTTGAAAGTATGGAAAAAGGTGGATGGGATCTCACAAAAGTTGATATGGAAGCTCTCAAAGAATCCAAGCTTGCTCTTGTTTTCGGGCAGATGAATGAGCCTCCTGGCGCACGCGCCAGGGTTGCCCTTTCAGGCCTTTCTATAGCAGAACATTTCAGGGACGGCGATGGAAAAAGTGGCGGAAGAGATATACTCTTCTTTATGGATAACGTATTCCGTTTTACCCAGGCCGGTTCGGAAGTATCAGCATTGCTCGGTAGAATGCCATCTGCAGTAGGTTACCAGCCAACCCTTGCCACCGAAATGGGTATTATGCAGGAGAGAATCACTTCAACAAAACACGGTTCCATTACCTCAGTACAGGCTGTATATGTACCGGCCGACGACCTTACCGACCCTGCACCAGCAACAACCTTCGCACACCTCGACGCAACAACTGTACTCAGCAGAAAAATCTCAGAGCTTGGTATCTATCCCGCTGTCGATCCGCTCGATTCAACATCCCGTATTCTGACACCGGAAATCGTGGGTGTCGAACATTACAGATGCGCCCAGAGAGTAAAGGAAATACTTCAGAGATACAATGAACTGCAGGATATCATTGCAATTCTTGGAATGGATGAACTTTCTGAGGAAGATAAACTTATCGTTCACAGGGCAAGAAGGGTACAGAGATTCCTTTCACAGCCATTCCATGTCGCATCACAGTTTACAGGCATTCCTGGAGTTCTGGTTTCAATTGAAGATACAATAAAAGGCTTCAATATGATAATCGATGGAAAGGTTGACCAATATCCTGAAGCAGCATTTATGCTGGTGGGTACTATCGAGGATGCAATCGAAAAAGGAGAAAAACTTCTGGCACAGTCAAGATAACCAACAAAATGAAGATCGAAATTATAACCCCGGATGATAAAATTTACGAAGGAGATATAAAGTCTGTACGAGTGCCAGGCAGCAAGGGTTCTTTCCAGGTACTCAAAGACCACGCACCAATTGTCTCTACCCTCGATCCTGGTATGATATATATTGTCGACAACGCAGGTAATGAAATCAAATACAAAATATCCGGAGGAGTTATTGAAGTCAAAATGAATAAAATAATCCTTCTTGCCGAGTCAGTACTCGAAACATCTTAAAATGAATTCAAGCGAATTCAGGAAGTTTGCCCATGAACTAGTGGACTGGATGGCATCATATCTTGAAAATGTTGAAAGCTATCCTGTAAAGTCAAATGTAAAGCCCGGCGAAATATTCAGCAAACTTCCCGACACACCTCCCCAAAAGCCAGAGTCTTTTGAAAATTTCTTCAAAGATTTCATCAATATTATTATGCCAGGCATTACCCACTGGCAGAGCCCTAACTTTTTTGCTTACTTTCCTGCAAATACCAGCCCTCCATCGATACTTGCAGAGATGATTATCTCCACACTTGGAGTCCAGTGCATGATATGGGAAACATCCCCTGCTGCTACAGAACTGGAACAGAAAATGATGAACTGGCTTCGCGATATGATCGGGCTACCTGAAAATTTTGAAGGTGTGATTCAGGATACTGCCTCAACATCAACACTTGCTGCAATTCTGACCGCCAGAGAAAAAACAACCGGATTCAAGTCAAACGACGAAGGACTCTTTAATTCAGAAAAACTAAGGATATATTGTTCCGAACAGGCTCATTCTTCAGTTGACAAAGCCGTAAAAATAGCCGGCCTTGGAATCAAAAATCTCGTAAAAATAGGAACAAGAGATGATTACTCCCTCAATCCCGAAAAATTAAGGATTCAGATTAAAGAAGACCTTAAAAACAAATTGATTCCTTGTTGCGTTGTTGCCACTCTTGGCACAACTGGTGTTACAGCAATTGATCCTCTCAAAGAAATAGGAGAAATATGCTCTGAATATAGATTGTGGCTGCATGTTGATGCTGCTCTTGCAGGAACAGCATTGATTCTGCCAGAATACAGATGGATGATTGACGGCAAAGAATACATCGATAGCTTTGTCTTCAATCCTCATAAGTGGATGTTTACCAACTTCGACTGCAGTGCTTTTTTCGTCAAAGATGCCTCAACACTAATTCGTACTTTTGAAATACTCCCCGAATACCTGAAAACCCGAACCAGGGGAAAAGTAAACGATTACCGCGACTGGGGCGTACCGCTGGGAAGAAGATTCAGAGCCCTGAAATTGTGGTGTGTTATTAGAATGTACGGTGTGGAAGGGCTTCAGGAAATGGTCAGAAATCACATCTCAATTGCAAGGAGACTGGCTGATACGATTAAAAACGAACCCGATTTTGAACTTCTTGCACCTGTCACTCTAAATACTGTGTGCTTCAGATATAAACCCTCTGGAGCGAATGAAACTGAGCTGAATATGTTAAATGAAAAACTTAACCATACTCTCAACGATTCAGGGAGAATGTATCTTACCCATACAAAAATAAACGGGAAATACACACTGAGAATGGTGACAGCCCAGACTAACGTAACAATGAAACATGTAATGAACTCCTGGGAATTTATCCTTGAAACGGCAAGATCAATGAAAGCTTAAACATTACGGTCATTATAACTTATACCTGCCAATCATCATTCCATATATATCCAGGTTAAGTATTATCTTAAGCGAAGGTTTCTCATTAATATCTTTCCATGACGCCTGGACACCCCCTGAAACCATAAAAGGTATCCTTAAGATGTAGAAATCAGAAATAAATTCGGTCCCGAATGATCTGAAATACTCTTTTCCTTTTGTAAAAGTGTTTCCTGATTCTTTTAGGTAAGTATTATTTGTTCCTATAGCATAATCATAAAAAAAACCTGCCCTGAACCTCTTGATGTAAACCACACCAGGAATATTAAGATCAGGGTATAAAAGCGGAAATACATAATCTGCCGAAAAGAATTTCAAATCCTGCGAAATAATATTATCATAACCTCTTGGCCATGATGCTCTGTTGTAAAGTACAAACTTAACAGGTTCTTGAAAATCCGATTCATATCTGAGTCTTAAACCATGATTCCGCAACAACCCCGGAAAATATAAAGCAGTACGTAAGGTTGACATTGGACCGTAAATTTCATTGTCGGCAGGAAAAAAAGTATAATAATACTCTGCCACCTGTGCCCAACGAGGAAAAATATCCCGCATTCCTGAATGAGAGTAATTTGAGAAATAAATTCTGCCGGTAAACTCACTCTGACCGTAATCGTAAATGCCTTTTTCTTTCAAGTATATATACCTGTTATTGTAATTCAAAGAAAAAGAAGTCCAGAGAAAACTTGTAAAGTTGCCTGATTCAATTGTAAGGGGAAGAGATAGAGAGTTACTTATTTTTAGGGCAGGATTTATAACCGATGGATCTCCTATATTATCAGATGGTTTAAAAACATCGGGGGCACCTCCATAATCAACCGACGATTCAAAAACAGGAAGCCAGCCCTTCAAAGTTAACCTGGAATGCAAAATATGATTCCCGTTTGAATACTCATAACCCAGAGATGAAATCACAGTACTAAGATTATTTTGTGAAAGCAAAGTGAACCCAGGTCTTAAATCAGAAGGATCACTCTTGAGTGCATCAATATCAGCATAAAATGGCATCCAGCTGTGAAACCTGAAAGGATGCAGCCATTTCCTGTAAGGCACTGGTATATATTTACTAGTATCAGTGGTTCTTTCTTCCGTTGAAACTGAAAGTAAATTACTTTTTCCCGTGTACTTTTTCTCATCAAAAATTTTAATTTTTCCTGCCCTGCCTAATTCAAGCTGACAAATATTTTTGCCGTTAACCGAATATTCTGTACAGATTATTTTTTCCCCCGATATATTAAGGTCATACATTCCATATCTGGAATCAGTTACTCGTACTTCCATGCCATCGGATGTCAAAATCCAGATATTATCGATACCTGAGGCTGAGCTTACAAAGAACAGGGAATCATTCTTAAGAAATGAAGACTGAAGATCATCTCTCGCAGGGCTCTTAAGCAGTTTCCATTCTTGCTTTTCAACATCTAGTAAAATAATCCCCTCCCCTTTATCAGAGAGAGAAATGAAAGTTATTTCTTTTCCTGAAACTGACCATTGCGGACGTTGAGGATAAATGCCAGGTGGAACCTGAATTCTGCTTATTATCTCACCATTAAATGCATCTAAAATGACAACACTATTCGAATTAGAAATGCTGTTTTCTACTGCAGCAATAAATCTTCCGTCGGGTGAAATGCCTGCAGCCATATACCTTGTTCTGTGAGACAACTGTCTGGTTTTTCCCTGCCTGACATCCAGGACCTTTACTACCGAAAATTGCTGGTTCTCCCACCTAAGCCCCTGGTGAATCTCCACCCATACAACTCTACCGGATGCTCCAGAAAGAAAATAAGGATTTACATATCCGGGTGTATGAATTCTCGTTTCTTTACCGTTAGCTGTGTTAATCAGTACAATTGCAGGTGGCTTATACATAGTTGTTTTGAATGCCACAATACTGTCGGTGCCAATCTGAACGGGGGAATGATAATTTATGTATTCTTTCCCCCGTTGTGAATTTAATATTTTACTTCCAGTACCTGAATTCTGTAAATCATTTATTTCATTTCTCCATTTCTCAGCCATTCTGGTAAATGTCTCTCTGTGAAGTTTGCCCTTTGTTAGTAAAGCACTTTGAGACAAACTGATATTTACAGGAAATATAGATAATGGATATCTCCCTGTAAATTCAATTGATTTTCTCAGCAGCTGATGACCATATTTTTCATTCGCCCATGATACAATCTGATATCCATATCTGTATTGGTCAGGAACATAGTTTCTATATGAACCCAGAAGCATTTTATCATAACTGTACATTTTACCCTTTTCTACCGCTATAGCCTTCAGGGGACTGGCGAAAGACGGTGTTCGCCCCCTCCCTGATTCTGACAATATGGTCTCCATCAGCACTGCATCACCTTCAAGAAGCCACATTGGAAGATATGAAGACAGAATCCCGAAATATTGCTCGCCAAAAGGAAGCCACAGAACCTTGGAAATACCTTTGTAAAGCGATTTCATCTGCATTACATGGGCCATTTCGTGAAGAGTTAACTGTTCAATATAGCTTAATGGAATCGAGTTTTGCTCAGGTGTGGGAAAAATTTCCATTCTCTTTGGAGCCCAAGCTACATAACCATTGGAATTAATTGTATAATTGTGAATTATTACTGGTAGTTTGAATTTTATTCCGGGATAATAAAGCGATACTTTCTGATACGACTCTTCGAGTGACTGGGCAAATTTAATTCCTTCATTACCAAAACTTTCCGGATATATCACTCTGAACCTGTCTGTCTTTATCTGGATCCATCTTACCAATGCAGGGTCTGTTCCCGTATCATAATATTGAGTCCAGGCATAACGGAAAACAAAGAAAAAAACTAAAAGTGTCAATGCCCGACGTAACTTCATGCATATTGTTTTGCCCAAATTTAGAAAAAATTACATCCTTACACAGATTTTAGACCTGAATTAAATAAGGTGCCTGCTTATATTAGTGATAAGGAATAAATTCTGTGAGAAAAAATGAGTATTTTCGTGACCTGAAAAACTTGAACCTTTTATAGATAAATAAATACCAGATAATGAGAAAATTCCAGCTTATCAACAATACAACAGGTTGGGTGGTTTTTGCAGTAGCTGCAACAACTTATCTCATGACGATAGAACCTACAGCAAGCCTTTGGGATTGTGGGGAATTCATTGCTTCAGCATTCAAGCTTGAAGTAGGTCATCCTCCGGGTAATCCTGTATTTATGGTTATTGCAAAGTTTTTTACATTGTTTGCAGGAGGTGATGTTACAAAGGTTGCCGTTATGGTAAATGCTATGTCGGCTATTGCAAGTGCTTTCACAATTCTCTTTCTTTTCTGGACTATCACCCACCTGGCAAGAAAAATTCTTATAAAGAATCCCGAAGATTATTCAACTGGAAGAATTATTGCAATAATGGCTGCTGGTATTGTGGGAGCTGTTGCATACACTTTTTCCGATTCATTCTGGTTCTCGGCAGTGGAAGGTGAAGTATATGCTCTCTCTTCCTTTTTTACCGCAGTAGTGTTCTGGGCAATACTTAAATGGGAAAACTGTGCTGATGAAGAATATTCTGAAAGATGGATAATACTTATAGCCTTCCTGATGGGTTTATCTATTGGCGTGCACCTGCTTAATCTTTTAACTGTCCCGGGCATCGTGCTTGTTTATTACTTCAGAAAATACAAGTTTTCCTGGCGAGGATTCGTTATATCTACTCTCATCTCATTTCTTATTCTTGCCCTGCTTCTTTATGGAATAATTCCGGGTATTGTTAAACTGGCTGCAAAGTTTGACCTGTTCTTTGTTAATACTCTCGGACTGCCAATAAACAGCGGTATGTTGACTCTGGCAGTTCTAACTGCAATTATGTTTGTACTTGCAATAAGAGCTACCCTGCTCTCATCAGAGAAAAAACAAATTACAATCCTTGCTGTTTCAGCACTGTTTCTTTCAGGAATCTGGATTATTTCTGATTCTGCTGTGCTTAATATTATTCTTCTTGCAATTGTTGCCTATTTTGTCTGGCATTCGGCCGGTAAAAATCTGAAACTGCTAAACAGTATCCTTACGGTTATAGCTGTCATACTTATCGGCTATTCATCCACAGCAATAATTGTTATACGTTCTTCAGCCAATCCTCCACTTGACGAAAACAATCCTGAAAATCCTTTTAACCTTCTCTATTTTCTTAACCGTGAACAATATGGCTCAAGACCATTACTTAAAGGACCCTACTTCAATGCGCCAGTATTGAATTACCACGATGGAAAACCAAAATACAGTGTTGTAGATGGGAAATATAAAGTTACAAGTCATGAGCTTGAAAGGGAATATGACAAAAGATTTATAACCTTTTTCCCGCGAATGTGGAGCGACCAGAGCGACCACCAGCAGGTTTATGAGGAATGGTCAAGAATGAAAGGTATACCGATCCAGGTTACTGATTCTGATGGTGGGAAGAAAGTAATAAGAAAACCCAGATTTATTGAAAACCTTCGTTTTATGTTTTCGTACCAGCTCGATTTTATGTACTTCAGATATTTCATGTGGAATTTCTCAGGCCGGCAGAATGACACACAAAGTTATGGAGGTGCAGCGAACGGGAACTGGATAACGGGAATTAATTTTCTCGACGAGCCACGGGTGGGAAATATTAAAGATATGCCCGAAGAAATGAAAAAAGATCCTTCAAGAAATGTTTACTATATGCTCCCCTTTATTCTGGGTCTGATTGGTCTGATATATCATTTCGGAAAAGATTACAGGGACTGGTGGATAATTATGCTGCTGTTTATAATGACAGGTATTGCAATAGTGATTTACCTGAATCAGTATCCGAACCAGCCGAGAGAAAGGGACTATGCGTACGTGGGCTCATTCTATTTCTATACCGTATGGATTGGACTGGGGGTCCTTGCGGTTTTTGAATGGCTTTCAAAAATCATGAACGAAAAAATTGCAAGCGCAATATCAGGTGTTGTCTGTTTTGCAGCTGTACCTCTTATAATGGGCACACAAAACTGGGACGACCACGACAGGTCGGGACGATATCTTGCAAGGGATGTGGCTTCCAATTACCTCAATTCATGTGCTCCTGGTGCCATAATTTTTACAAATGGCGACAACGACACATTCCCACTCTGGTATGCCCAGGAAGTGGAAGGAGTCAGAACTGATGTAAGGGTATGTAATCTGATGCTTTTGAATACCGATTGGTATATCGACCAGATGAAACATAAAACTTATGAATCTGATCCTCTTCCTATTTCACTTCCATCATACAAATATTACGACGGCGTTAACAACCAGGTTTTTATAGTAGAAAAAACCAAAGACCCGGTTAACATCAAAACTATCATCGACTGGGTAATGAGTGAAAACGAGGCAACCAAGATACGGATATCCCCGACAGAAAAACTTGATATTATTCCTTCCCGTACAATCAGGATCCCTGTAGATACTGCGGCAGTAATCGCTTCGGGTACAGTAAAAAAAGAGGACGCCGATAAAATGGTTCCTTATATAGATATCAAATTGAAAGGAAATTCCATAATGAAGAGCCAGCTCATCATCCTCGATATTCTTGCCAATAATAACTGGAAAAGACCCATCTATTTCGTTACAGGATACCATAACGATGCTATGGGCCTTGAGGAATACTTCCAGCTTGAAGGTCTTGCATACAGGCTGGTACCAATAAAGTCACACAATAACAGCTGGCTCGACTACGGCAGAGTTGATGCAGAAATCCTTTACAACAATATGATGAATAAATTTGTATGGAGAGGTGCAAAAGAAGAAAATGTATATCTCGACTACAATCATAAACGAACATTGATTGTTGTCAAAGCCCGGCTTAATTATGCAAGATTGGCAAAAGAACTTGCTTCCCAGGGCAAACACGAAAAGGCACTTCAGGTCCTTAATTACTGTATGGAAACCTTCCCTGCAAACAAAGTACCATATGATATGTACATCCCAGACATTATAGAAGCATATTACCTGGCAGGAGATAGCAATAAAGCCATTGAACTGACAAAAAATATGTCAGATTACTACTTCAAACGTCTCGATTATTATCTGAAGCAGTCGGTCGACATTATGGCTTCTGCTGATTATGAAATACAGTCAGCAATACAATTTGTTTCACGAGCAGCAGATGCAGCAAGCAAGAACGGCCAGGAAGAATTTGCAAAGGAAATAAACGACCGGCTGAATATATACTACGGAAACTATATAAAAATTTTACAGTCAGATCTGCCAGACCTGAAAATAAAATGAATCAAAAATAATCAGCGGGATACAGAATAAGAGTGCTCCGGTTTTAGATATTTTTCAAGAAGGCATAAGAGCTTTTCTGGATATATAGGTTTCAGTATATATTCATTGCACCCGGCAATCAAAGCTTCATTTCTTGTACTCTCAGAAAAATAAGCCGTAATCATTAAGACCGGGGCGTTCCGGTTCGTTTTTCTCATCATTCTTACACAATCGATTCCATTGATAAGAGGTATAAGAAAATCCAGCAGAACAATATCTATGTGTTCTTCAGTATTATTTAAATAATCTGTGAAATCTTTTCCGTTTTCAAAAACCTTTAATTCAGCACCGGAATTTTCAAGTATCGTTTTATAATATTTAACGGAAGGGATGTCGTCCTCAACAATTATAATATTTTTACCTTTTAATTCCTGGTTGTTATATGTCAGATTCATTGTCTGAAAAATTATTTCAAAATAAAATTACGATAACATTCCATGCTGAAAATCACTGAAAGTGTCAAATATTAACAATTTATCAACAATTTACTTTTAATATCTTATAAGAAACTTATTATCAACTTTTTGCTTAAATTTACATTTCGATAGTAGAGTTTTAAGGTACCCATGATAGTCTATCTTCGTCGATATCTTATTAATTATCTATTATTTACACGATTCATAGCAAAAACACTATCAGTCATTCAAGAAACGGTCAAAGTTTAAATCATACTTATATTTGAATAAAAGCATGTCAGGCAGAATAATTATTTATTCTTAATAATCTTCCTGCACTTGCATAACTGAATAATATTTAGCAATTTCGTAAAAATATCTCCTACCATGGGCGGAAGAACATCTCTTTTAAAGAAATTAGTCCTGCTGCTTTTTGTATGCATGTTGCCGGTTGTCATTTTTTCGCAGACAGGATTTGATAACCCTACGAGAGCCCTCTATATTTTTGACCTGGCAAGATATATTGATTTCGGGCCCGGATTCAAAGATTCCTCATCATTCAAAATCGGCGTACTCCTTGGCGACTATGAACTGATTGACGAAATGATGAAACTGGCCAAAACAAGAACAAGAATTCAGGATAAACCAGTAAGAATAGCTGGTTTCAAAAATCTCGAGAGCCTTACCCATTGCCAGGTGCTTTACGTAAATAAAAATGCGGGCTTTGATCTTAAAAAAATCAAGGAAAAGATTGCCGGGCAACAAACAATGCTAATAACAGAAGGCTACGAATTCAGAGAATCAATGATCAATTTCATTGTGGTTGAGGGCAAACCCAGATTCGACATAAATGAAGAATATATCAAAAATGAAGGAATGTCCGTTCCAGAAAGCTTATTGCTAACTGCTATCAAAACAAAAGAAGACTGGGAGAATCTCTATGAGCTCGCCTCAAAAGAAATCGAAGTCCAGAAAGAAACCATCCGGCAGCAACTTGAAACCATAGAGGCACAGAGAATTGAAATTATGAGACAGAAAAATCTTCTTGACAGTCTCGATCGTGAAATCACAATTAAAGAAAAAGAACTTAAGGAAAAACAAAAGATTCTAAATACACAGCTTAGCCAGATCTCGAAGCAACAGGGAGAAATTTCTGCACAACGTCAATTAATCATCCAACAACAAAAAGAAGTTCAGACTCAGAAGGATACATTGGTAGCCCAGAAGGCTAAGATAGATACACAGCTGGCAATGATAAACCAGCAGCTGAGCAAAATAGAGGAACAGGAAGGAAAAATAAAAATACAGCTTCAGACTCTTGAAAAACAACGGCTGGTAATTTATTTCGTCATTGTTGCTCTGATACTGGTTGGAGTTCTTGCTTACTTTATTTTCAGGGCTTACAAAATAAAGAAAGAGGCAAACATCGCCCTTGAGGAGAAGAACCGGTTGATAATGGCACAGAAAGATGAAATTGAAAGACAGCGTGACATTGCTGCAGCCCAGCGTGACCAGATTGCCTATCAGAAAAAACATATAACCGACAGCATTATGTATGCAAAACGCATACAGGCTGCTCTTATACCATCACTCGAACTTTTTAGTGATAAACTGGAACATTTTGTATTATATAAGCCTCTTGCAATAGTGAGCGGTGACTTCTACTGGGTAAGCACCAAAGACAACCTCCATGTTATTATCGCTGCAGATTGTACTGGTCATGGAGTACCTGGTGCATTTATGAGTATGCTTGGAGTAGCACTGCTCAACGAAATTGTAAATGAGAAAAACATCTTCATGCCCGACCAGATCCTTAATAGACTCAGAGAAGAAGTTATAAAATCACTGAAGCAGGTACCCGACGAGGAGTCGGTTAAAGATGGAATGGATGCAGCTGTATGCACAATCGATTTTAACAATAATGTTCTCTATTATGCCGGAGCCAATTGTCCGCTCTATCTTATCAGGGGCACTGAGTTGATACATTACAGGGCTGATAAAATGCCTGTTGCCATTCATTATAAAATGCAACCTTTCACCCTCAATACAATAGAGCTGCAAAAAGGTGATGCTTTCTATATATTTTCTGATGGATATGCAGATCAGTTCGGTGGCCCTGCGCAGAAGAAATTTATGACAGGTAAACTGAAAGAAACCCTGTTGGAAATAGCCTCAAAACCTATGCTGGAGCAGGGAGAAATCCTTGACAGAATATTCGAAGAATGGAAAGGAGATAACCCCCAGGTTGACGACGTTACTTTAATAGGTGTAAGATACAATTAACGACACTCAACCTTTGTTGTAAGATTACCAACCGTTATTGGTGGTGTGGCTTCCTTTTTAACCAGATCAGTACCGCAATACTCTACCTCATCTGTTTCACTTATGACAGTCCCGTTTTCGTAGGTTACAGTCTTACATAACTTACACTTCTGAAAAAGATCTTCACACGAGGTAAACGACCACGCCACAAACATGATAAACATCCAGAATACCAGTTTCTTTTTCATAATAACCCTCCAGAAAATTATTATACAAATATAAAGATCTTACAATCCGTTATTACTATTATGACAAATTTTCTTTTGTATCTGTTGCATTGAATAAACGCTTCAGAAAATAAATTTCGTATATTCATGCAGCAAATTAACTTGATAAGAGTCATTAGAATGAGAATATAAAACATGGGAGCCATGGAAGATTTAAAAATGAAAAAACACGTTACTGTAGTAGGTATACTACGGATAGTGCTCAG
>JBASIK010000089.1:0-7235 GCA_049654745.1 Bacteroidales bacterium | reverse complement strand
GAGTAACACAACCCAATATATCTCAGTTATCTACAAAGGGGAGAATTCTGATTGAGCTACCCGGCGTTAACAATCCGCAAAGAGTAAGAGAGCTTCTGTCGGGTACAGCAAACCTTGAATTCTGGGAGACATATGAAAACAGTGAAATGATAGGCTATCTGGTTCAGGCAAATAATCTGCTGAGGGAAATTCTTGCAAATACGCAGAAGCAGGCAGATTCTTTGAAACTGACTTCTGAATCACGTGCGTCGACCCAGCAGGATACTACCCGTAAAGGTGAAGAATCAATACTTGAACTTATTAAAAAAGATACAACAAAAACAGCTGCTGAAGCAGAAACGCTGGAACAGTTTACAGCTCAGAATCCTCTTTTCGGGATATTAAGGCCGCATGTTGATCAGAATGGACAGCCCTATCAGGGGAGCCTTATTGGTCTTGCCAGTTTCAGAGATACTGCTACAGTAAATAAGTATCTGAAGATGAACCAGATCAGGGCTCTGTTTCCCCGTGATGTCCGCTTCTACTGGAGTCAGGAGCCATACAAGTATGATGACACAAAGACTTTCTATGAGCTACATGCAATAAAAGTTACCACACGCGACGGCCGGGCACCTCTCGACGGAAGCGTAATTACATCAGCCAGACCTACAACCGGAGTTATTGCTTCCGACATTAAAGTCGAAATGTCAATGAATGCCGAAGGTGCCAAAACATGGGCACGCCTTACACGCGAAAATATTGGACGCTGTATAGCAGTTGTTCTCGATGGGTATGTACGGTCATGGCCCAGAGTCTCAACTGAAATTACCGGTGGAAACTCTGAAATAACAGGTAACTTCACTCTTGAAGAGGCGCAGGACCTCGCAAACATTCTTCTTTCCGGTAAACTGCCCGCTCCTGCTCGCATAGTATCTGATACAGTTGTTGGTCCTACACTTGGAAAAGAAGCAATAAAGTCGGGCGTTACATCATTTGCTATCGCATTTCTCCTGGTTCTGGCATACATGATCTTCTATTACAGCCATAAGGCTGGAGTTGTTACAGATATTGCTCTTCTTGCTAACGTATTTCTTCTCTTCGGCGTTCTTGCTTCCCTCAACGCGGTGCTGACCCTTCCGGGTATAGCAGGTATTGTGCTTACAATGGGTATGGCAGTTGACGCAAACGTGCTTATTTATGAACGAATACGCGAGGAGCTTCGTGCCGGTAAAGGACTTAAACTCGCTGTAGCTGACGGCTACAGAAGAGCATATTCAGCAATAATAGACTCTAACGTAACAACACTGCTAACCGGTATTGTCCTCTATGTTTTCGGTACCGGCCCGATAAGAGGATTTGCAACAACACTCGTCATAGGTATATTAACATCACTCTTTACGGCTATTTTCATAACCAGACTTATTTTTGAAGCTCAACTTAAGAGAAACAAAGAACTTACTTTTTCAATCCCGCTTACTGCAAACCTTCTTAAAAACACAAAAATCGACTTTATCGGAGCAAGAAAGTATTTCTATATATTGTCAGCCGTAATCCTGATTGCAGGTATAGGTTCCCTGTTTTCCAGAGGACTAAATATGGGAATTGATTTCACAGGTGGAAGAACTTTTGTTATAAGGTTTGACGAACCTGTTAAGACAGCTGATGTTGCCCAGCGGCTTAATTTAGTTTTTGGGCAAATGCCACAGGTTGTAACTTTTGGCAGTGAAAATCAGGTCAAGATCACTACCAAATATAAAATAAATGAACCCGGAGCAGAGGATGAAGTAGAAACATTGCTCTATCAGGGACTTAAAGATATGGTTGGTGGGAACCTGTCAAAAGAAGAATTTCTTTCAAAATACAGGGTTAGCTCCGAAACCATAGGCCCTACCATTGCTAGCGATATTAAAATCAAGGCATTTTATTCTGTTGGTATTGCCCTTGTTATTATTTTCTTTTACATCTTTCTCAGGTTCCGCACCTGGCAGTTCGGTTTTGGAGCGGTGGCATCACTTTTCCACGATACACTCTTTGTGATTGGTATTTACTCTCTATTATGGGGCATTATGCCCTTCTCGATGGAGATAGACCAGGCATTCATTGCAGCAATACTTACAGTTATTGGTTACTCGGTAAATGATACCGTGATTATCTTCGACAGGGTAAGGGAATACCTGCCAATTTACCGAAAAAGGCCTTTTAAAGATATACTTAATACAGCAATTAACTCTACTCTGAGCCGTACCATTAATACCTCTTTGACGACTCTTTTAACTATCATTGCAATTTTCATTTTCGGAGGTGCAGTTATCCGTGGATTTATTTTTGCCCTTATGGTAGGAATATTCGTTGGTACCTACTCTTCAATCTTCATGGCTGCTTCACTGATGTATGATACATCAAAGAAAATGAAAACGGCTCAGCCTGAGCAAAAATGAAAAGTGAATTAGTTGTTTTGTAAAGCAGGGAGTCTCCTCCCTTACTTTGACATTTTTATGATGATTACTTATTCGTGGATGTCAGCCTGTCGAATTTAATTATTAATTTTGCATAGGTGAATTGATGAAAAATGAGTGTACTATTATTCATAAGCGGGCAGGAAATATTTATTATAATGGTGGTTGTCCTGTTGCTTTTCGGAGCCGACAAGATTCCTGAAATAGCAAAAGGAATAGGAAAAGGAATGAGGGATTTCAGAAAAGCAACTGAAGAAATTAAAAAAGAGATAGAAGAGAGTACAAGAGAGGTAAGAAGTGAAATATCAGAAATTCAGGAATCGGTACAAACTGACATTAATGATATCAGCGAAAATATCTCAAGAAATATAGAAGAGTCGACCGAGGCAATAAGAAGTGATCTTAACGAAACATCTGATTCCCTTAACAGGGGAGTTGAAGATATTAACAGGGAAGTTGATGACCTGAATTCAAACATGAGCTGAAATTTATACCTTCCACAAATATTTGATTATTCTTCTTGCATTAGTATTTCATTTTTTCAAGCGGGCAATTTATTTCAATTCAAAATGTTATTTTTATCTTTGCCACAATTGATATGATTAAGGCTACAGGTATAAGGAAATCATTCGGAAATCTCAGGGTTTTAAAAGGAATAGACCTTGAGGTTAAAAAGGGGGAAATTGTCACGATTGTAGGGGCAAGCGGGGCAGGAAAGACCACATTGTTACAGATCCTTGGCACACTCGACCAGCCCGATGAAGGCCAGATTTTTTACAACGGGCAGGATGTTGGAAAACTTAAAGGAAGACAACTGGCTTCATTCAGAAATAAAAACATAGGCTTTGTTTTTCAGTTTCATCATCTGTTACCTGAATTTACAGCACTCGAAAATATTTGTATTCCTGCATTCATTGCTGGCACGGGGAGGCAGGAAGCTATGAAGAAAGCCATGCAGCTTCTCGATTTTCTGAATCTTTCTGAAAGAGCAGAGCACAAGCCTTCAGAACTTAGCGGAGGCGAGCAACAAAGAGTGGCTGTAGCCAGGGCACTTATTAATAACCCGTCAGTTATTCTTGCCGATGAACCATCCGGGAACCTCGATACTGAAAACAAAAAAGAACTCCATAAACTCTTTTTCCGTTTGCGCGACACTTTTGGTCAGACTTTCGTGATTGTAACACACGACACCCAGCTTGCTTCATTATCCGACAGAATCATCCAGTTAAAAGACGGAATTATTGTCAATGAGTCGTGAAAAGCGTTATAGAGGAATTACACATGGCGAAATGCGTGAATTCCTTGAAGAAAAATATCTTCAATATAATACTCCGGAGTTTATTGAAAATGATCCTGTTTCCATTCCACACATGTTTTCCGGGAAACATGACAGAGAAGTATCAGGATTTCTGACGGCAACAATAGCATGGGGAAGGCGGGATCTGATACTAAGGTCGGCACGACGACTTATCGAATTAATGGGAAATTCTCCATACGAATTTATTATTAATGCATCAGAAAATGACCTGAAAAAATTGTCACGATTTGTCCACAGAACCTTTAATGGAGACGACTGCATATGTTTCCTCAGGTCATTGATGAATATTTACAGAAAGTATGACAGTATGGAAGAAATTATAGCTGGAGGTATGAGGCAGGATAATACCCTTGTAACTGGTATTGCGTCGCTGCGAAGGGAGTTTTTTTCCATACCTCATAGCTGTCATGCTGAAAAACATTTTGCAGATATTGAAGGAGGAGCAGCAGGGAAAAGACTATTTATGTTCCTGCGGTGGATGGTAAGAGATGACGGCAGGGGGGTAGATTTCGGAATATGGAAACAGATAAGACCTTCACAGCTTTACATACCTCTGGATTTTCATACGGGGAACACGGCCAGAAAGCTTGGACTTCTCCGGAGGAAACAGAACGACTTCACCGCAGTAGAGGAACTTACATCTGTGCTGCGAACTTTCGACCCTGATGACCCTGTTAAGTACGACTTTGCTCTGTTCGGTCTGGGAATAAATGAAAGGTTTTGAATTTGTTTGCAATAAAAGCACCTGCAGGATATGGCAAATGATTATTTCAGGTTCAAACAGTTTACAATTCATCAGGACAGGTGTGCATTTAAAGTTGGGACCGACGGAGTATTACTCGGAGCTCTTGCAGAAATACATGGCAATGGATGGCTTCTTGATATTGGAACAGGAACGGGGTTGATTGCTATAATGGCTGCTCAGAGAACAAATTGCAGGATTATTGCCATAGAGCCCGATTACAACTCCTATATTCAGGCTTGTGAAAATGTATCTGCCTGTCCATGGTCGGACAGAATATCAGTTGAGAAATATACATTCAGTGAGTATTTTTCAATTTGTGACAGAAAGTTTGATTTTATTGTAACCAATCCTCCATATTTCAGGAACTCCCTGCTGAGTCCTGACCCTGCAAAATCAGGTGCCAGGCATGCATGCTCACTTTCGTACGAGCAGCTTGCCGGGGGTTGCGCGAGACTGCTGGCTGATGAGGGGAGCCTCCACATAATACTGCCTTATGCCGAAGGTTCTCTTTTTGTTGCAACTGCAGCAGAAAAAGGGCTTTTTTGCAGTAAAATGATCAAAGTAAAGGCAGTTCCTTCCGGCCCGGTAATACGCCTTATTATGAAATTTGAAAAATCAAGAAAACCACTCAGGGAAGGTTTTTTAACCATTGAAACCGGAAGAAGGCATGAGTATACACCAGAATATATCGAAGCCACAAAAGATTTTTACCTGAATTTCTAAAAAGAAAGAGTAGAGGCCGTGTGAGCGGCCAGCTTAATTTATATTAGCAATATTCCTGTCGTAACATATTTATAAATGGAAGGCAGATTGTATCTTTGTTAATAAAGATACTGAGCTGTACGATGACTGATTTTCAGAAATATGTGGATACTCCCCTGATGAAGCAGTATTACAGTATCAAGGCCAAGCATCCCGATGCTTTACTGCTCTTCAGGGTGGGTGATTTTTACGAAACCTTTGGTGAAGATGCCGTTAAAGCATCGGAGATACTGGGTATAACACTTACCCGCAGGGCAAACGGTGCAGCTTCATTTGTGGAGCTGGCAGGGTTTCCGTATCATGCTCTCGACACTTATTTACCAAGGCTGGTGAGGGCAGGACAACGTGTTGCAATATGCGAACAACTTGAGGATCCCAAACTGGCAAAGAAAATAGTAAAACGTGGTATTACTGAATTGGTCACTCCCGGCGTGAGCCTTAATGATAATGTGCTACATCATAAGGAAAACAATTTCCTGGCAGCAATTCATATCGACAGAAGGGCAGCAGGTGTGGCATTGCTGGATATTTCAACCGGTGAATTTCTGGTGGCTGAAGGTACCTTTGAATATGTCGATCAGATACTTAACAACTTTCAGCCTAAAGAGGTTTTATATGAAAAGAGTAAAAAAGATCTTTTCGAGGAAAATTTTGCACGGAAATTCTATACCTATAAGCTCGACGACTGGATTTTTACTCATGAAGCAGCATATGACAGGCTGATAAAACAGTTTGATACTGCATCATTAAAAGGATTTGGGGTAGAAAATCTTGCTTATGGTATAATTGCAGCAGGAGCCATACTCTATTATCTCGACATAACCCAGCATAATCAACTGGCGCATATAAACAGTATATCAAGGATAGAGAGTGACAAGCATGTATGGCTCGACCGTTTCACCATACGGAATCTCGAACTTTTTCAGCCTGTTTTTGAGGGAGCAAGAACACTTATTGATGTTCTCGACCGTACAATATCTCCAATGGGAGCCCGGTTGATGAAACGATGGCTTTCGCTGCCACTGAAGGAAATGCAACCCATAAACGAGCGCCTCGATATTGTGGGTAATTTCATGAACGACAAAGATTTAAGAACAGAGGTCTGTGGATATCTAAAACAGATAGGAGATCTCGAAAGATTGACTTCAAAAGTGGCAGCCAACAGAATTAATCCAAGGGAAATTGTTCAGCTGAGACGTGCACTCGAGGCGCTTGCCCAATTGAAAGATAAATGTGAGAAATACGGCTCTCCACCCCTCATATTACTTGCCGGACAAATAAATCCATGCAAACAGGTTGCCGAAAGAATTGCCCGCGAAATAAACGAAGACCCTCCTGTACAGATAAACAGAGGCGATGTTATTGCAAAAGGTGTAAATGCAGAACTTGATGAACTGAGAACAATGCTTTACAGTAGTAAGGATTATCTTGCAGACCTTCAGACACGCGAAAGCCAGAAAACAGGAATACCTTCGCTTAAAATAGGCTTTAACAATATTTTCGGATATTATATCGAAGTCAGAAATACCCATAAAGACAAAGTACCCCCGGAATGGATAAGAAAACAAACCCTTGTAAGTGCTGAAAGATATATCACGGAAGAACTAAAACAGTATGAAGAAAAAATACTGGGGGCAGAAGAGAAAATAATTGAACTTGAAACAAAACTCTTTAATGAACTGGTTCTTTCAATTTACGATTATATTCCGGTCATCCAGATAAGTGCTTCGTTAGCTGCACGGATTGACTGCCTGCAGTCGTTTGCTACAGTATCGGTTGAAAACAATTATACACGTCCGGTTCTTGACGATTCAAAAGTGATCGATATTAAAGACGGAAGGCATCCAGTTATTGAGAAGCAGTTGCCACCGGGTGAGTCGTACGTGCCAAATGATGTTTACCTCGATGATCAGGAGCAACAAATAATAATTCTTACAGGTCCTAACATGTCGGGGAAGTCGGCACTTCTCAGGCA
>JBASIK010000088.1:0-4386 GCA_049654745.1 Bacteroidales bacterium | reverse complement strand
GCTGTAAGCTGGGTGGATTTTTCATCAACCCCGCCAATTACACGATCATTGTTGACCATTTCGTAAAGGGTGTTTCCGGGGATTGCTCTTTCCGGGCAATGGGAGAGATAAAAATCTTGGCACATTTTGAGGCCTGATTTTTCCAGTATATGTCTTACCCGCTTATCGCAGGTGTTAGGTGGAATTGTGGATTCTATAATTACAAGGTTTCCTTTTCTCAGGTGAGGAACGATCATCTCGCAGGCTGAGACTACATATTTGAGGTCTGCCATACGCATTTCTGGATCAAAAGGCGTTGGGACTGCAACAAGGAAGACATCGGCTTCTTCAACAAAGGATTCGGCTCGGAAAGTTTTTTTAGCTATTGCCGAATCCAGCAGCTCCTGGAAGCCCTGTTCCTCAAAAGGCATTTTGCCTGCTTTGAGAGTATCTACAATACGCTTGTTTACATCAATGCCCACGACTTCGTGGCCATTATTTGCAAAAAGAAGAGCAGTGGGGAGGCCAATATATCCCTGCCCAAGTACGCAAATTTTCGACATTCTTCATCCACCTTTTAAAAATAATACTTCTGATCTTAATCCGACTTCTTCAATACTGGATCTGTTCAGGACTTTCTATACTGCTGTATTTTGTACTGTAATCAGTTACCATGCTTTGAATAGTCAATTCTGCAGCATTTCCGTTCCCATATGGGTTTTCCCACTCAAGATTTAATTCCAGCATTTTTCTTGCACATTCAACAATGTTCTCTCCGATTCCTGCAACCAGATTCGCGCCTACATCCACCGTTTCCGGTCTCTCAGTATTGTCCCGGAGCGTCACACAGGGAACTTTGAGGATACAGCTTTCTTCCTGTACGCCTCCGCTATCTGTCAGGATCATTCTTGCCCCGCTTTCGAGCTGTAAAAATTCCAGGTAGCCAAGGGGTTCGATCAGCCTTGTTCCTTCAGGCACTTCCAAACCGAATTCCTTTATCATTTTCACTGTCCTCGGATGAGCCGGGAAGATTACAGGAAGGTCAAATTCTTTGTATATCTGCGAAAAACTGGAAAGAATTCTGCCCAGGCGTTCTCTGCTGTCCACATTTTCGGCACGATGGGTTGTAGCTACAAAATATTCTTTTTCCTTTAAGCCGAGTTCTTTAAGGATATCGTCTCCGTCTTTAGAAATTACAAGGTTTTGATAGGCTGCATCAACGATCGTATTTCCAGTAACAAAGATTCTTTCTTCGGGAATACCTTCGCTTAGCAGGTACTTTCTTGAGGTTTCGGTTGGTGCGAAGAGATAATCGGAAATGTGATCTGCAATAATTCTGTTCGTTTCTTCGGGCATTGTATTGTCAAAGGATCTTAAGCCCGCTTCTACGTGCCCGATTTTAATATGAAGTTTGGAAGCTGCAATAGCGCCAGCAAGAACCGTATTTGTATCTCCCTGGACAAGCACAATATCAGGTCTGTCTTTAATCAGAATTTCTTCAATGGCTACAAGCATTTTTCCGGTCTGTTCACCGTGCTTGCCAGACCCAACATCAAGGTTGTATTTTGCTTGGGGGAGTTTCAATTGTTCAAAAAAGATTTTGTCCATTTCGTAACTGTAATGCTGGCCTGTATGGAGAATATAATAATCGATGCCCTGTTTTTCACATTCTCTTATAATAGTGCTCATTTTTATAATCTCAGGCCGCGTGCCAAGAATAATTGCGATCTTCATAATTCTACCTGGTCTCCGCCGGGAAACCCCGTTACTCTTTAAATTTTTATTGAGATACACTTGTAAATTATTTAATAATTTCGGTAGTTTATTTCCTTATTAATTTCTATATTTGCTGAATATACGCTCTCTATTCGTGGATTTTTTGTATTTAGATATTAATATTTTTTTAAATCTCTATAAATATAATTAATAAATTGAGCTCGATACACATGAATAATTTTTCGAAACCATACTGAAGAATTATGGTTTTAATTGTAGAGTATGGAGTACAACTTCCTGGGAAAATGAAGCATCTCTGAAAATTTTACACTTTTATTAATTCATTTAGCTTGCAAGTCCCGGCAGAGTCTCTGAAGAACCCCAGCTATATACTTCTTACTTTGTACAAAATCTGCTACAGAAAAAAACATTATGGATTATAAATCCACAAGTCATTATGAATTATGAATCCATTTTCGAGATTAAAGGTCAAAAAATATAAAATATAGTTGAGGGATTATGAATGGGTCTTAAATTAATAATTTAATTGGCTTAAAAATTGCAATATATTTTTAAAATTGGTAAAATTCTATTAAAATTCATAATCTCATCTTATATTCACATATAATCTCAGTTAGAAAGATAGGTTCTCATGAAAGTTGAAAAATAAACAGACAACATGAACCCTGTGATATTAAAAAGAACTAAGCTTATTCTCGGTCTGGTTTCGGTTTTTCTCCTAGTTGGCTTATTCATCTCACCTGCAGCTGCATCGATTGATTGTGAAATATCTACCAACAATTCAACTGTGGGAGATGCCCTGAAATAAAAAGTATGGCTTCTCGGGGGAAGATCTAACAGTCAAAGTTTATTTTGAAGAAAATCTGAATGCAAGCGTAAAGAAATTAATCTGGATCCAAAGAAAGCAATCGAGCCAGGATTTGAGAAAGAAAACACTAATAGTTTATTTACAAATTTAATCCAGGTAAATGCGCTCGAAAACTGCATTTACTTATTTAAAAAATCTGGTAAATCTGGGAAATAGACTGACCTGAGAATAAACTGTAATCTCAACTGAAAAGTGCAGGAACGATATTAGAGATCTCTTTTTCTTCTTACTCATATATCGTATTTTTCATCTTTTTTAGAAATATTTTTATATCTTGTAATTCCCTTTACCAAAAATTAGCCCATCTATTTATACATTGGGTATAACTAACTGTATGGAGGTTAGTTTACGTTTAAATATATAATCCAGTTTTATAATACGAACAATTCAGCTAAAAATAGTTTGAAAAGTAGCCTGGCTGTTCGACTTGATAATTTTAAAAAAATGGAATTTAATCCTCTATACTGGTTTGTGCTGCCAGGTCTTATTCTCTGTTCAGGCGGGTTATACATAGGCTTGTATTTATTACAGAATTTTTTCCTTGTTGATGAAAGACTTCCTTTTGGGCCGACGGTTTTGATGGTAGTGATAAGCATTGTCGGGATGGAGATGGCTTTTACCGGAATTTTACTTCATTCAATCTCGGGTTTATTCAGACACTTACAGGAGTAAGCCGCTCACTTTAAAATAATTGCTCTGAGCACCAGAGCTTTACTTAATCGCTCCTGTCAATAATGGTTTTCTGTTTCCAGTTATCCTTCTCAATAATAGTTTTTTGCAAAGCAGTCTGGGCAAAAATATTGATAGAAAAATAACTGTTAGTGGAGAACCTGATAATAAAATGAAGAAATCAAAAAAGAAGACCGAAAAGAAAGCAGTTATGTAAACAAACCCTTCTTCTCAAGCCTTTAACTCTTTTATGCTATTGTTTACTGCTGATCAAAATCGGTTTAGTAAATTTTTCCAGAAACTTGAACCACTGTCAGATTTCGAGTTCTGCTCCTGTTCTGAGTTCTGCTCAGGCTCTGCCTGGGAGGTTCCTGCTGCAAATATGGTCAGTTCTTTCTGGCCAATGCCAACGATGCCTTTACCCGGTTCATAGGCGCCTGTAAATAGCAAGTAGTCTCCCGGCAGGAGATCGAGGGTTGTCAGGGAAAGGGTATTCTGGTTTTCCTCGCCTATGCTTATTGTGCCGTTGCCTTCCCCTATAAGGGTCTGGATATTATTTGAGAGCTCATTTCTATTGAGTTTGGACTCATAGGTTGTGGAGTTGATACCCAGGTCCCTGGCAATGCCGATTTCGTTAATGAAAATATCGGTCCCGTCTCTTGTCCCATTGGCGCTGAGGTTTATATCGGCTTTATAGGCTTCTTTCTTTATCAGTGCAGCACCGTATGTGAAATTTCCCTCGGCAGGCGCGTCTTTCAAGCTCAGATCAACCTCTAGGTCTTTGCCCTCTTCAAGCGTGTCTACTGCATCGGCTTCCAGCTCGTAGTCAAGGACCTCAAAACAGGTTGCTGAGAGGACTTGTTTTTCCGTCCTGGGTTTTTCTTCTTTCTTTGATTTTTCTCCTTTCTCAAATTCGTCTTTTTTGTCCTTGTCGTCAGCAAGCGTTATGAGGATGCCGTAACTCCCTGGCTCAAGGGAATCAAAAGTAATGGGTTCAGCCAGGTCCCCTTTCTTGTCCAGGGTTGCGCTTATTGTGGTATAGCAGTCCGCGCTTTTGTTAAGAGCTTCTTCCAGGCTTATGGTTTCATTATCCACAAGATCTATAAGGACTTCTCCAGCGGAACGCACATCAA
>JBASIK010000087.1:0-3011 GCA_049654745.1 Bacteroidales bacterium | reverse complement strand
GTACTACACTGGCATCAATTAGCTGAAATGCAGCTGCCACACGCCATGCTGTTGATTCTTTGGCAGTATCAACAGAACTTCTTGTAAGGTTATATGCTTCGAACTTACCCTCCTTGCAACGGACTATTGCAAGGTTATTTGAGGTCTCGACAAGACCTTTCATCGACTGGCTCATACGTATTACGCCATTTGGGCATACATAAACAGCTCTGATTATTTTATATTGTTCATCTTTACTGATTACTCTTTCAGGAACTGCAACATTTTCACAGTTAAATGAGAGGTCTGGTTCAGTTTCTGCAAATTCAGCCCTGTAAACTGATTCGTAATTCCTTACGAAAGCTTCAAATTCGTATTTCTTAAGTTCAGGAACGAGTACAATTGCCCATGCTTCGCGTGGTATAGCGTTTCTGAGGTCGCCTCCCTCTGCCATAGCAATTCTGATATTAAAATCTGCCTCGGCCTGCATAAGGAACCGGAAGAGAAGCTTAATTGAATTTGCACGGCCAAGTGCAATATCAACTCCCGAATGCCCTCCCTTAAGACCTTTGACCATTACTTTGTATGCAACCATTCCTGAGGGAGACTTTTCTTCGTCGTAATTCTTTTTTGCATTCACGTTTACGCCGCCAGCGCAGCCAACGCAAAATTCACCTTCTATTTCCGAATCGAGATTAAGCAGAATTTCTCCTTTAAGCAAACCCGGTTCAAGTCCGTTGGCACCAGTCATTCCTGTTTCTTCATCAACAGTAAAAAGTGCCTCAAGAGGTCCGTGAGCCAACGATTTTGATGCCAGGATTGCCAGAACAGCAGCAACTCCTATTCCATTGTCAGAGCCAAGTGTGGTTCCATTTGCCCTCACCCACTCTCCGTCAACAATAGTTTCAATAGGATCCTTCAGAAAATCATGTACTTTATCGCTGTTTTTCTGAGGCACCATGTCGAGATGGGTCTGAAGTATTACTCCCTTCCTGTTTTCCATACCTGGTGTTGCAGGCTTACGGATTATGACATTACCGGCTCTGTCAACTATTGTTTCCAGGTTATGTTCATTGCCAAATTTTACTATATATTCAACAAGTTTCTTTTCATTCTTTGAAGGATGTGGAATTTGTGTAATGTCATGAAAATATTTCCATACCTCCTTCGGATTTAGATCTTTAATGCTGGCCATAATATCAATTATTAGTTTTTTCAAAGATAAATATTAAGTGTGGTTAAATATATAAAAATTGCCCGAAAGACAAATTATCAAAAAATCATAATACTATAAAATTGTTTTATAAGGCTTTCCATTAGAGCCAGAATAATGCGTAAATGTTTAATTTTTTTTGTAACAAAATCTTAACAATTTTAATGACTTGAGAATTTTAGAAATACTTTACTTTTGGAATTAATGAAAAACTATTTTCGTTTGCATGTAATATATTGTGAATCAATAATATTTTTATTAAGTACATTCGTTTTTTATTATTTTTACGGAAGTATTAATCTATTTTACAAGTGAATATATATCTTGTAATTGTTACAGTACTTTTAATTCTTGCCGTCTCCGATTTAATTGTCGGAATATCAAATGATGCTGCAAATTTCATAAATTCTGCAGTTGGTTCCAGGGTTGCTTCTCTTAGGGTAATCCTTTCTGTTGCGGGTCTGGGTGTACTAGTCGGAGCAACATTTTCGAGCGGAATGATGGAAATTGCAAGGTCGGGGATATTCCATCCGGCAAAGTTCAGCTTTTCAGAGGTAATGATAATATTTCTGGCAGTAATGATAACTGATGTTATACTGCTTGACACCTTCAACACTTTCGGTTTTCCAACATCCACAACAGTATCAGTTATTTTTGAATTGCTCGGGGCATCGGTTGCAATATCACTAATAAAAATATCGGCATTATCAGGTTCCCTTGCAGATCTTGGAAACTACATTAATTCAGCCAAAGCTCTTGCCATAATATCTGGAATACTTATTTCAGTGGCCCTTGCATTTACATTCGGGACAATCGTAATGTTCATTACCCGATTGATCTTTACTTTCAATTATGAAAAATACATGAAGTACTTTGGGGCTCTCTGGGGTGCACTGGCAATTACTGCAATAGTATATTTCATGCTTGTCAAGGGAGCAAAAGGAGCTTCTTTTATGACAACAGCATCAATAGAATGGATACATTCTCACACAGTTCAGATTCTTGCTGTTTCATTTATTTCATTTTCAGTGTTATTACATCTGTTTATTGTTGTTTTCAAAGTTAATATTCTCAAGATAATAATAGTTATCGGGACTTTTTCTCTTGCAATGGCATTTGCAGGAAATGATATGGTTAACTTTATTGGAGTTCCACTGGCAGGGCTTGAATCGTTTAAGGACTTTTCAGCAAGTCTTTCACAGGATCCTTCTGGTTATTTGATGGAGTCCCTTTCTCAACCTGTGAGAACCCCAACATTATTTTTAATCATAGCCGGGATGGTAATGGTTATAACTCTTTTTACTTCAAAAAAAGCAAGAACTGTATCTCAGACAGAGATCACTCTGGCAAGGCAAGGAGAAGGTTATGAGAGATTTTCTTCATCATTTATATCGAGGTCGCTTGTAAGAGGCTCAGTTAATCTTACACGAACCATCAGACGTATTCTTCCTAAAAAATTAATCTTATTTGTGGAGAACAGGTTCGATTACAATACCGTAAAAAAGAAAAATAGATCACATAAAGAAGCTTCATCATTTGACCTGTTAAGGGCTTCAGTAAACATGTTTGTTGCCAGCATATTAATTGCAACAGGAACATCACTTAAGCTTCCTCTTTCAACAACTTATGTTACTTTCATGGTAGCAATGGGAACCTCTCTTGCCGACAGAGCATGGGGAAGAGAGAGTGCTGTATACCGCATTACTGGTGTACTTTCAGTAATAAGTGGCTGGTTCCTCACAGCTATTGCAGCTTTTACGGCGTCGTTTCTGATAGCTCTTTTTCTTCACTGGGGAGGAATTCCTGCAATAATTTTATC
>JBASIK010000086.1:0-3038 GCA_049654745.1 Bacteroidales bacterium | reverse complement strand
GTTGTCCTTCAGGTTGGAGACGGAATAGCACGTATTTATGGTTTGACAAATGCTCAATCAAACGAACTTATTGAATTCGAGAACGGGATTAAGGCAATTGTCCTTAATCTTGAAGAAGACAATATAGGCGCTGTATTGCTGGGTCCCTCCGAAGAGATTAAAGAAGGAGATATTGTCAAACGGACGGGCCGCATAGCCTCAATAATGGTTGGAGAAGGACTGCTCGGAAGGGTAATTACACCAACAGGTGAACCAATCGACGGCAAAGGTCCTATAACAGGAGAGCTATATGAAATGCCTTTTGAAAGAAAAGCACCGGGTGTAATTTTTCGACAGCCTGTTAAGCAACCATTACAGACAGGCTTAAAAGCTATCGATGCAATGATACCTATTGGCAGGGGACAGAGGGAACTCATTATTGGCGACCGTCAGACAGGCAAGACAGCTATTGCTATCGACACCATAATAAACCAGCGCAGTAACTATGAAAAAGGTGAGCCTGTTTACTGCATTTATGTAGCAATAGGTCAGAAAGGTTCAACCGTAGCCAATATAGCAGCAACTCTTGAATCTTACGGTGCAATGGACTATACAGTAATAGTAGTTGCCACAGCTTCCGACCCTGCAGCATCCCAGTTCTATGCACCTTTTGCAGGTTGTGCTATTGGTGAGTTCTTCCGCGATACCGGTCGCGACGCCCTGATTATATACGACGACCTCTCAAAACAGGCAGTATCATACCGCGAAGTGTCGCTTCTGCTGCGCCGTCCACCTGGCCGCGAAGCATACCCGGGAGATATTTTCTACCTCCATTCAAGGCTTCTTGAAAGAGCTGCCAAGATAATTGAATCAGATGAAGTGGCACAGAAGATGAACGACCTGCCACCTTCAATCAGACACATGGTTAAAGGAGGCGGATCACTTACAGCATTGCCGATAATAGAAACCCAGGCAGGAGACGTGTCGGCTTATATTCCCACAAACGTAATTTCAATTACCGACGGTCAAATATTCCTGGAATCAGGTCTTTTTAACGCAGGAGTCCGCCCGGCAATCAATGTCGGAATTTCAGTATCAAGAGTGGGTGGTCATGCCCAGATAAAATCAATGAAAAAAATTGCAGGCACACTTAAAGTCGACCAGGCACAGTACCGCGAATTGGAAGCATTTGCCAAATTCGGTTCCGACCTCGACGCCGCCACACTTGCAATACTCGATAAAGGAGCTAAAAATGTCGAAATTCTTAAACAGGGACAATTCTCCCCCATGCCTGTAGAAAAACAGATTGCAATTATATACTGCGGCACCAGAGGACTTCTAAAAGATGTACCTGTAAACAAAGTGAAAGACTTTGAAAGGGATTATCTGGAATATCTTGAAAATAACCACAGAGATGTTCTGGATGAACTTGCAAAGGGGAATATAAACGACAGGATAACTGATACACTCGATAAAGCAGCAGCTGAGATAGCAATGCGTTTCAAATAACCATCAAAAACAGAATCATAACAGGAAATGCCAAACCTTAAGGCCATACGACTCAGGATCAATTCTGTAAAATCTACCAGGCAGATTACATCTGCCATGAAAATGGTGGCAGCAGCCAAACTCCGCAAGGCACAGGATAAAATTCTCCGCCTTAGACCTTATGCAGGAAAATTAAATGAAATCCTTGTAGGTCTTACTGAAAGTCTCGCCAACACTGAGGAAGATAATATTTACGGAAGAAAATCTGAGCCGGAAAAAATACTTATCGTTGTAATAACTTCAAACAGGGGTCTTTGCGGCAGTTTTAATTCAAATGTTATTAGAGAAACCCGCCGGGTAGTTTATGAGGATTATTATGAGCAATATAAAAACGGCAACCTGTGGTTTATAGCCATTGGTAAAAAAGGATACGATTTCTTGCGGAAACAAAAACTCAATATCCTTGAAGAAGCCAACGATCTGGTCAACAACCTTACTTTCGAGAAAAGTGTTCCTCTGGCAACAAGGATAATGGAGCATTTTGTAAGCGGTAGATTTGACAGAATCAGAATTATTTACAACCAGTTCAAAAACGCTGCTGTACAGATACTTACCAATGAATCGTTCCTACCGGTAGAAACAAAGACAACAGAGAAAAAAATACAACCTGTAGTTGACTATATCTACGAACCATCAAAAGAGGAAATAATTAAAGACCTTATACCAAGAACTCTCAAAATACAATTCTACAAAGCTATACTCGATTCTTTTGTAGCTGAACATGGCGCACGCATGACGGCTATGCATAAAGCCACCGATAACGCTACAGAACTGATAAAAGACCTTACGCTTCAGTACAACAAAGCACGCCAGGCGGCCATTACCAACCAGATACTTGAAGTGGTAACAGGAGCCGAAGCTTTAAAGGGTTAAAATAGTTTTTTAATACCATTCTGATAAACATATCTGATGTACAACCAGACACAACTTAAAGATTTAGTTGAAAAAGCTTTGTTAAATCTTTCGCTTCCTTGTGAAGCTCCCCGTCTTGCTGAAACAATCAGATATATTCTTTCAGCCGGAGGCAAACGACTGAGGCCGGTTCTTACTTTAATGGCATGCAATATTTTTACCGATAAAATCGACCATGCCGTTCTTCCTGCAGCAGGCCTTGAAATATTTCACAATTTCACACTTGTCCATGACGATATCATGGATAATGCACCTGTCAGAAGAAACCTGCCCACTGTACATACCAGATGGAATGTCAACCAGGCTATCCTTTCAGGAGATATAATGGCTTTTATAGCAACTGAATGCTTTATTAACCTCCCGCCTGAAATTCTCCAAACAGTTCTTCGCATATATAATAAAGCAGCTATTGACGTATGCACAGGCCAGCAGTTAGATCTTGATTATGAAAAAGTTCCTTCAGTAACAGAAAGTGAATACCTGAGAATGATTGAGCTAAAGACTGCTTCACTTATCGCTGCTTCCCTGGCAATTGGAGCAACTCTGGGTGGAGCCGGTACCAAAGAACGGGACACTTTGCATGAGTTCGGAGTAAACCT
>JBASIK010000085.1:0-26404 GCA_049654745.1 Bacteroidales bacterium | reverse complement strand
GAACGACTGAAAGTGTTCGGTCGGACAAGCCCGCCCGAACGACTGAAAGTGTTCGGTCGGACAGGCCCGCCCGAACGACTGAAAGTGTTCGGTCGGACAGGCCCGCCCGAACGACTGAAAATGTTCGGTCGGACAAGCCCGCCCGAACGACTGAGATCGTTCAGTCGGGCGGGGAACCAGCGACCCTGTCTTTCAGGAACTTTTTAATGAATCGTCTTCCAGCTGCTGATTTAAAGTATTTTTCTCTGCATCTGGCTGCGGCAGCGGTAAGAAAAGATTCAGAATAAATTAATTTCCAGGGAATATGTCCTTTAGTAAATCTGTTTTTACCGGAATTGTGTTGCGAGACTCTATTATTAATGTTTTTAGTGATCCCCGTATAAAGGGTATGATCTCTACGACTTTGAATTACATACAGATACCACATAAGATTTGAAAAGCAACGAGACATTTTTGTGGGCCCAGCTGGATTCGAACCAGCGACCCCCTGATTATGAGTCAGATGCTCTGACCTGCTGAGCTATGGGCCCTCAAAACGGACTGCAATATTATAAATTTGTTGCAAATAAAACAAATTGTAAAGAAAACATATTGGTTTTTTAAATTTCAGGTATTACTCTAATCAGCAATTTAAGAACATTCTGAACGTTTTGTCTGAAAACTTCCAGTACATCTTCCCATGTAACAGGTTTTTCATCGGTTTTCCATGAGTCGTAGTCTGTACTCATTGCAATCACGGCATATGGGATTCCTGCTTCATTTGCCAGTATTGCCTCGGGTGCAGTTGACATATTGATTATATCTGCACCCCACAGGCGGAACATTCTGGATTCTGCCCGGGTAGAGAACCGGGGGCCTTCAATTGTTATTACTGTGCCTTTTTCATGAATGGGGAGCTTCAGACCTTTTGCAGTATTTATAAGCAAATCACGCAGGCGGGAGTCGAAAGGGTCTGCCATTGGTGTATGGCCAAGTTTGCCGGGTTCAAATTCATCAAAAAAAGTAATGATTCGATGGCGTGTAAAATCAATAAACTGGTCGGGAATTACAAGGTCACCTCTTTTGATTTCCTCCCTGAGGCTTCCGCATGCTGTAGTTGCAATAATGTGGGTACAGCCAGCTTCTTTAAGGGCAAGAATATTTGCCCTGTTATTGACCTTTGAAGGTGGAATTGTATGCTGTTTGCCGTGACGGGATATTATCACCACTTCTGTATCTTCGATAGTTCCGCATAGGAGAGGCGAACTGGGAGCTCCGTAAAGATTAACTATATTAATTTCCTGTTGAGATTTCAGAATTTCAGGATTTTCCAGACCTGAACCGCCTATAATTCCAACTTTTGCCATTACTATTTCTTGAGATGTTGCATAAGAACATTTATTGCTTCGTCCATGTCGTGACCGAAAGTGAGAATTCCTGCACGGTCGCCAGCCATAATTATTATTCTTTTTTCATAAACTTCTGGTTCCTTGAAAAGCCTCAGTATATCTTTTGCAAGTCCCATTGTTCCGTAATCCATTCCAGGGTTAGTGGTTGGAGCCTTGTGGATCAGTTCATTCCAGAGGTCGATGTCGTGAACATGTACTACAGCATTAATATCGGGATCTGACATGTAGATGGCAGCGTGAGTAAGCGATTCGGAAGAGGCTTTAAGAGGGCCAATGCATTGAACTGCATTTTCATCAATATTGAATGAAACCACTTTAACATAATGTTCTGGTTCCAGTTCTGGTATCTCACCTGTGGAGGAGCCCGTAATGATAAACTGGTTACCCGGACCCGTTCTCATGCTTATGTTTCCAAATCCAACGCCATTTTCATAAGCACCGATAAGGTCCATATTATAAAGAACTTCACGCCAGTAATTGATAATTTCGAACTGTTCGTCCGATATCACCGGACCTGTCTGTGTCCAGTGGCAATTAAACTTGACCAATCCGTTCATTTAACTGTTTTTCTTAAATAGTTTCACAATATTGTTTTCTTCTGCCTTTATGACTCCTTTATCTGTAATTAATCCTGTAATCAGGCGGGCAGGAGTTATGTCAAACGCATAATTAACTGCCCGGGTGGAGTAATTGCATATTCTAACTTTATTAACGGAATTACCGTTAATTCCTTCTGTTTCTGTTATTTCTTCCGGAGATCTTTCTTCAATGGGGATTTCTTTCAATCCGTCTGATATATTCAGGTCGAATGATGAGGATGGCACTGCGATGTAAAAAGGTACATTATTGTCTTTTGCAGCAAGAGCGATGTGGTATGTTCCGGTTTTGTTGGCACAATCTCCGCAGCGTGTCACTCTGTCACTACCTGTGATAACAATATCAACCATCCCTTTTTGCATCAGGTAGCCACCTGTACTGTCGGTAATGAGTGTATGAGGGATATCTTCATTTTCGAGTTCGAAGCAGGTTATTCGTGCCCCCTGGTATCTTGGGCGTGTTTCATCAACCCACACATGAACCGGTATACCTTTATCTCTTGCAGTATAGACAGGTGCCGTGGCAGTACCATAATCGACACAGGCAAGCCAACCCGCATTGCAATGTGTAAGTATGTTTACAGAGTCCCCGTTTTTTTTCAGACTGATATTCTTTATTATTTCAAATCCGTAATTCCCTATTTCAATACATTTTTTTATTTCTTCTTCACAGATTTCCTGTGCAGATTTCAAAGCCTTACTTATAATTTCAGTGCGTGATTCACATTCCTCAATATTTTTCAATACCCTACTAACGGCCCATGAAAGATTTATAGCTGTTGGCCGTGCTGAGCTCAGGTATGAAGCAGCATTTCGAAGATGTTCACGTATCCTTGTGTGCGCCGTAATTTCAAGTGTTGCAAGGTACATGCCGTAAGCCCCTGTTACACCTATTGCAGGAGCCCCTCTTACTGCCATTTCTGAAATAGCATTGTACACATCTTCAACCGATGTGAGTTCCTTGATCTCAAAAGAAAACGGCAGTTTCCCCTGATCGATAATTTTTACAACTTCAGGTTTGTTTTCTTCAATCCAGACACTGCGGTAACTCTTGCCTTCTATTCTCATTTATATGAATATCCGGTTACCTGAAGAATTAATTCACAAAATTATAAAATAGTTAAGTATCGCATTTAAATTATGCTGGTTAATTTTTGATGTAAAATGTAAAATGGCAGAAAACTTTATTAACCAACAGAGGTGTGTCGTCCTGAAAAAAGTTGATAAAGAATTTATTCTTTTGGAATTGAACTTTTAAGGAAATAAAGCTGATAATATTAGAATAATCGACCAGAATATTCTAAAAAATTTTATAAAACAATAGTTTACTATATTTGTATAAATTTAGATAGAGGCTTGATAAAATCTTAAATGGTTAATAAAGAAGAAATAAGAAAAAGAATCATTTCAACTGCAAGGGATATTTTTGGCAGGTATGGATTCCGTAAGACGACAATGGGAGAGATTGCCCGTGAATTGAAAATGGGTAAAAGTTCCATTTATTATTATTTCAAAAGCAAGGAAGAGATTTTTGAGGCTGTTGTCAGATATGAAGCAAATTTGTTAAGAAGCGAGCTTACAAGGGCAATAAAAGCGGTGGATTCTCCTGTTGATAAGATGAAGAATTATGTAAGAGTAAGAATGAAAGCGTTCGAAAAACTATCCAATTATTACAACGCAATATTTGACAAGAATCTGGATCACTTTGATTTTATCGAGAAAATAAGGGCAAAGTATGACCTTGAAGAACTGGCCATTTTAAGGCTCATACTTTATGATGGCAACAGAAAAAATGTCTTCAGGGTCAAGAATAGTGAATATATGGCAATGGCAATCCAGACTGCGATGAAAGGTTTTGAAGTACCCCTTTTCTGGAAAAAGAAGGAAATTGATGTTGAAGATCGCGTTAATGCTGTTCTTGATATGCTTTTCTATGGGATATTAAGGAAAGAGTGATTACTTTTTCTGAACAGGCTTTACGCCGGGTACTTTATATTTCAGACTCAGGAAAATTCCGCAGATTCCTGCAAGGATAAACGGTATACTGAGGATCTGTCCCATGTTAAGAATCATTGATTTTTCGAATTCCACCTGTGGTTCTTTAACAAATTCTATCATGAATCTTGCTGAGAACACGAGGATGAGGAAGACACTTATTAGCAGTCCCTGGTAAATATTACCTTTCTTCTTCCAGTACCATCTGTAAAGAATAAAGAAAATAATAAGGTAAGAGAGGCCCTCATAAATCTGTGTAGGATGTTTGGGAACAACTTCATTGTTTCTCAGGAAAACAAAACCCCATGGCAAAGTAGTTTCTACGCCATATATTTCTGAGTTCATCAGGTTTCCCATGCGGATAAAGAAGCTTGCAAGAGCAGTAACAATTGCAATTCGGTCGAGTGCCCAGAAATAGCCTTTCTTTTCTTTCCTTTCAAAAAGCCATAATGCAATAAGTATACCTATTGCACCGCCATGACTGGCAAGTCCACCGTGCCATATTTTCAGAATTTCAACAGGATTACGGAGATAGTATGAAGGCTCGTAGAAGAGGCAATGGCCCAGACGGGCTCCTATTATTGTGCCCAGTGCAATATATACTGTAAGCCGGTCGAGTATATCTTCATTGACCTTCTCATTCGCAAAGAACTTTTTCATTATTATATAACCAAACAGAAAAGATGAGGCAAAGAGCAATCCGTACCATCTTATAGCAAAGGAACCGATACGAAATATTTCAGGATCAGGGTCCCAGGGAATAATAAGCAATTGCATACCGACAGGTTTTAAACGGTTTCAAAGGTAGAAAATATTTAATTCCGCAATCCGGAATCAGATGTGAATTAAATTTTATAATTGTGCTGCAGAGTCAGTGCTGGCTTAAAAGAATAAAAATTTGGTGTATGTTTGTATCCTGTTATTCAGATTCATGAAAAAGGCTTTATTTTTTACGTCAGCGGGAGTTTTCGCAATTGTAATTTATCTTGCATCATGTGCGAAGATGGTAGCTCCTTCGGGCGGGCCGAAAGACGTTGATCCTCCTGTAGTTGTAAAAAGTCTGCCTCCACAGAACAGCATTTTTTTCAAAGGCAAAAGTATTCAGATAACCTTTAATGAATATATTACCCTTGACAAGCTGAATGAAAAATTTATGATTTCCCCTCCGATGGACAGAAAACCTGAAATTTCACTCAGGGGTAAAACATTAAAAATTGAGTTTTCCGAAGAGCTGAAGGACAGTGTTACATATACGCTTTATTTTCAGGATGCGATCAGGGACCTAAATGAGGGTAATCCGCTGGTTAATTTTCAGTTTGTTTTTTCAACCGGAGGTTATATCGATTCCCTTTCGGTAACAGGCAATGTGTTTATGTCGTATTCTCTTAATCCTTCTAAAAATGTGCTGGTGATGCTTCACAGTGAACTTGCCGATTCTGCTCCGCGGAAAAGGATACCCGATTATGTTACTATTGCCAGTGAAACAGGGTTCTTCAGGATTAATAATGTAAAACCCGGAAAATACAGGTTATATGCACTTTCAGACAATAATAACAACAAACTTTATGATCTTCAGGATGAAGCTTTTGCATTTTACGACCATGTTATTGACGTAAGTCCTGAAAGCAATTATCTCTCACCGGGGGAGGACAGTTTAATGAACGGGAGCAGGGTTGATTCACTGAAGCGCCCCATACCTGTTGAAGGCGATTACCAGCTTTATCTTTTCACAGCTCCTGTAAAAAAATATTACCTTACCTCTTCTACCCGCAGTATGCAGTACAAATTGGTTTATACTCTCTCAAGGCCTCCGGATTCTCTGGCATTTGATTTTATTGCAGATGAAAAAGATAAATTTCTGATTGAAAAGAATGCGACAGGAGATACTATGACTGTATGGATTCTTGACAGCCTGCTGTGGTCGCAACAGGAAATAAGAACTTTAATAAAGTATCCTTTTACAGATTCTACTAATAATTTAGTTTACCGTACGGACACAATACCCATGAGGTATTTTGCGGTCAAGCCAGTGAGGGGAAAAGAAAAAAGGGAGATTTTGAGTATCGCCACTAATATTTCAGGAGGTTCTCTGAAGCCGGGGCAAAATATAATGTTGGCTTCAGCAATTCCTTTACTTGAGCCGGATACATCCGGAATAAAACTTTATCTTGCTGAAAAAGACAAAAGGACTGTGATACCTTATCAGCTTGTTGCCGATACTGCAGATCGTAAGAGATATATTCTGAAGGCAAAACTTGCCGAAGAAATGAGATATCAGCTTATTACCACCCGGGGAGCGTTCAGGAGTATTTATGGAATAGTTTCTGATTCGGCAGCTTTTACTTTTACTGTGAGGCCTGAGAGCTCTTTCGGGCATCTTACAGTGATACTGAATAACGGTGAAGGTAAGATGATAGTCCAGCTCCTTGATAAGAGTGAAAAGGTTATTGCTGAACAGAAGGCTGAAGAAAACGAAAGGGTTCTTTTCCCTTTTCTTGAAAAAGGGGCCTACCGTTTGAGGGTAATATACGACCTTAATGGGGATGGCCGGTGGAATACAGGCGATTATGATCTAAAACTGCAGCCCGAACCGGTTTCGTTTTATCCTGACGAAATTGATGTTAAGACCGACTGGCGTATTGAACAGGAGTGGGATGTTGGGGGGAGAAATGAAAAATCCTGGAAGTTGAGAGACATAAAGCAGCAGCAGACGAGGTAACATGCTAAAAAAACTTAATTGGTATTTTTTTAAATCAGGACTTATTATATTTGAGACACAGATAAAACAAGTTAATGTTTAATTCTTTTAAATCTTAAATTATGAAAGAAGTTGTAACAGGTATTGACATAGGTGGAACCAACACAGTGATGGGGCTGGTTGACAGAGATGGAAATATTCTGGCTGAAGCCAGTCTTCTTACTACCTCATATCCGGAGGTACAGGGGTTCGTCGACGCCATTGCCGGGGCTGTTAGCGACATGCGAAAGAAGGCCGGGGATGTGAATATCAGGGGCATAGGTATCGGTGCACCGAATGGTAATTATTACAAGGGTACCATTGAGCAGGCAACAAATCTTGTCTGGCGGGGCATTATTCCCATTGCAGATATGATAGAAAAGAAGACATCAGTAAAGGTTGTTCTGACCAATGATGCGAATGCTGCTGCAATGGGTGAGATGATTTTCGGCGCTGCAAAGGGCATGAAAGATTTCATTGTTCTGACACTTGGAACAGGTCTCGGAAGTGGTATTGTTGTAAACGGTCAGATGGTTTATGGCCACACCGGTTTTGCAGGTGAGCTGGGTCATATGGTTATTGTGCCAGGTGGAAGAGCATGCGGCTGTGGAAGTCATGGTTGCCTTGAAACCTATGCATCAGCAACAGGTCTGGTAAGAACAGTACTGCTTCTGCTGAGCGAAATGAGGGAAGAAACGCCACTGAGAAAAGTATCACCAGCAGAACTCACTTCGAAGATGGTGGCAGAGGCAGCTGCCAAGGGAGATCCCGTTGCACTGAAAGCTTTCGACTATACAGCAGACAAACTGGCACTCGGTATTGCCAACTCAGTTATCTTTTCAAGTCCACAGGCAGTTTTCCTTTTTGGCGGACTGGTGAATGCAGGAGAACTTCTGTTCAAACCTCTCAGGGAACATATAAACAAGTATGTTATGCCATGGTACAGAGGCAGGTTTGAGGTTCTGCCTTCAGGTATAAAAGAACACAATGCTGCTGTTCTGGGTGCCGCCGCACTCGCATGGAATGAGATTCTCTAAAATACTTGAAGTAAGAAAAGAATTCTTTCCGGAAAAGTGTCCGGATCCCTTAGAGGTTTCATCAAGGATGAACTTCGAGGATTCCGGACATTTTATTGATGAGGTGAACTGGAAAGAGTTTCCATATAAACCTGAAGTAGAATTTGATATAAGGTATAGTGAAAGGGAAATTTTCCTTAAATACAGGGTAGCTGAAAATTATTTTAAAGCTGAAAAGACATCTCATAATGACAGGGTATGGGAAGATTCATGTGTAGAGTTTTTCATTGAGCCTGCTGCCGACGGGATATATTATAATCTGGAATTCAATGCAATCGGAACCTGCTATATAGGTGCAGGAAGAAACAGGGAGGAGAGGCAGCCTCTGCCTGAATCAGTAATTTCAAAATTGAGAGTATTTCCTTCATCAGGAAATAAACCTGTGAGAGAAGTGGAAGGCAGAATATCCTGGGAGCTTACTATAATAATTCCTTTTGGAGTTTTCTGCTATCATACAATTGATTCTTTTGAGGGCAAGGAGATAAGAGCAAATTTTTATAAATGCGGCGATAAATTAAAAGTACCGCATTATCTTTCGTGGAATCCTGTAGGTACACTTATGCCTGATTTTCACCGACCTGAGTATTTTGGAATCCTAAGATTTATTTAATCAGGAGTGCTGGTTACAGGTTGAATGACGAATGTAAAGAGTGATATAATAGTCCTTAAATTGTCTGTTGACATGCCAGCAGAAACCGGTAAATAAATAACCCGTGATATAAACATATTCGGTAATATTCATAAGGTTAAGTTTAGATTCTTATGATAAAAAAATAAGGTGTAATATTTTAATTGCATTATTTTATTGATATTTGTATCCTAAATTTAAACCAATTTTTCTGCTTGATGGCTGGAAAAAAAGTAGCCGCAGGAATCGACATAGGAGGTACTAACAGTGTTTTTGGTCTTGTAGACAGGGAAGGAAACATTCTTGCCGGAGGCTCTGTTAAAACCGCACAATATCCTGATGCTGAAGAATTTACGAAAGTTATGTATAATGAAGTTATAAAGGCATTGGATAGTCTCGGAGGTAAAGCGGAGCTTGCCGGATTCGGAATAGGTGCTCCAATGGGTAATATCAACCGGGGTACTATTGAATATCCTGCCGGACTACCATGGAAGGGAATAACGCCTCTTGCAGATTTCTTCAGAAAATATACTTCACTTCCAATTATAGTTACCAACGATGCAAATGCTGCGGCTGTAGGGGAGATGATTTACGGAGCCGCAAAAGGAATGAAGGATTTTGTAGTACTTACTCTCGGCACCGGTCTTGGAAGCGGTTTTGTTGTAAATGGCAGACTGGTTTATGGCAATGATGGGTTTGCAGGTGAATTGGGTCATACCACTATTAAGCCTGGCTATTCCGAGAGAGAATGCGGGTGTGGGAAAAAAGGTTGTACTGAAACATATGTTTCGGCAACAGGATTGAAAAGAACACTTTTGAAAGTTATGGCAAATACCCTTCAGCCAAGCAAGTTGAGGAAATACAGTTTCGAAGATATTGATGCAAAACTAATTTATGAAGCGGCACTTGAAGGTGATCCGCTGGCATTGAAAGCTTTTGAATATACCGGCATGATGCTCGGTATAAAGCTTGCTGATGTTGTAGCCCATACAAGTCCTGAAGCAATATTCCTTTTCGGAGGGCTGGCTAATGCAAAGGAGTTTATTTTTGAACCTGCCAGAAAATATATGGAAGAAAATCTTCTGAGTATATACAGGGGAAAAGTAAAACTTCTTCCTTCGGGTCTTGAAGAAAAAAATGCGGCTGTACTTGGGGCGAGTTCACTGGTTTGGTCAGAACTCGAAAATAAATAGTTCTTTATATATTTCTTAAAATCAGAGATATGGCTAATTTTCCCAGTATTCTGAGCTACATTCTTGGAGTGGTTTTTATCATTCTGATATTTTCGCTAGCATATGCATATCTGAAACCGCATATTTTGCATAGAACACGTCCGGTTTCAACGCTTCTGCTTAAAGCAAGCTATCTTGTTTATGTACTTGTTCTTCTGATTGTTGTTTACCTTGCTGCACTTGTAAAAGGTGGACTTGATAAGGTATTTTACGGGATAGAATTTTTTGCCTTTCTGATTGTGCTTTTTGTCCCTACAATGGGGATATTTGCACGGAAGCTTCAGCAGTTCAGAAAGCAGAGAGAGAATTATAACTATTTTTTCACCGCTGTAAACCTGCTCTGTATTTTTGCACTATTGATAATGTATATTTTCTGATTTTCTTATATTTATTTAGTTAAAGAATTTAATACGGGATAATATGATAAAAGAACGGCTTATTGATTATATCGAACAAAGTATCCGAAAGAACTGGAACATTGAGGCATTGTCGAATTACAGGGAAAAAGGGTACACATACCGGGAAATTGCAGAAAAAATTATGAAGCTGCATATTTTCTTCAGGAAAACAGGAATAGCAGAAGGGGATAAGATAGCCCTTGTTGGCCGGAATTCTGCAAACTGGTGTGTAGTTTACCTGGCAGTGGTAACTTATGGTGCGGTCATTGTACCGGTTTTGCCCGATTTTAAACCGGAAGACATGACCAATATTATTAACCACAGTGACTCTAAGCTTTTATTTGTTGATGACAAAATCTGGGAGATGCTTGATTTTTCTAAATTACCCCAGATTTCGTCTGTTATTTCGGTTGATAGTTTCAATCTTCTGGTTTCAAGGGATTCTTCGGCTGAGAAATTTTATAGAGAGGTGGATGATGAATTCAGAAAACTCTATCCTGATTTCAAACCAGAAGATGTGAAGTTTTCGGATGTAACTAATGACAGGCTTGCGGTTATAAGCTACACCTCAGGAACAACAGGTTTTTCAAAAGGTGTGATGTTACCGCATAACAGTCTGGCAGCAAATGTCAGGTTTGCACAGCACCATATGCCTCTGGATCCGGGTGATCCTGTAGTTTCATTCCTGCCGCTGGCACATACATACGGTTGTGCTTTTGAATTCCTTTTCCCCTTCACATATGGGTGTCATATAACAATTCTTGCAAAGACACCTTCACCGCAGGTAATACTACAGGCTTTTGGGGAGATAAAACCAAGGCTTATTCTTTCAGTTCCTCTTGTAATAGAAAAGATTTACAAGAAGCAAATTTTACCTGTAATCAGCAAGCCACACATGAAATTGCTTCTTTCAATACCTGGTATAAATAAGTTGCTATACAAAAAGATCAGGGAGAAACTCGAGCATTCATTTGGCGGAAGGTTTAAAGAACTTGTGATAGGAGGGGCAGCTTTTAATCCGGATACTGAAAAATTCTTCAGAAAAATAGGTTTCAGATTTACGGTTGGTTATGGTATGACTGAGTGCGGGCCACTTATCAGTTATGCCTCCTGGGACACTACAGAGCTTGGGGCTTCCGGAAGGCCTGTTGACACACTGGAGGTGAAAATCGATTCTACAGACCCTGAAAATCAGGTGGGAGAGATCCTTGTTAGAGGTGAAAACGTAATGGCAGGATATTATAAAAATGAGGAAGCCACAAAAGCAGTTATTGACAATGAAGGATGGTTTCATACAGGCGACCTTGGGGTAATGGATAAAAAGGGAAATATTTACATAAAGGGGAGATGCAAGAGCATGATTCTCGGTCCTTCAGGTAAAAATATTTATCCAGAAGAAATTGAATCAGTCTTTAATAATGAGAAATATATAGCTGAAACCGTTGTAATTGATGAGGATAACAGACTTGTGGCGCTTGTTTATCCCGATTATGATCAATTGAAGAGTGACAATATACCTGAAGATAAAATTCCTGAAGTTCTTGATGAAATAAGAAAAAGAATTAACAACCGGCTTCCTGACTATATGGGAGTAAGCAAGGTAAGGATACAGAAGGAAGAATTTGCCAAGACGCCGAAGAGGAGTATTAAAAGATTCCTTTATGCGAAAGAATAATAATTGGAAGAAATTGTTGGTATGGATTTATATGCTTTAATAGTTGCCGGTGGAAGCGGGAAAAGAATGGGCATTGATACTCCCAAGCAGTTTCTTGAGCTTGCCGGAAAACCTGTTCTGATGCATACAATTGAACGTTTCCGGAAGTTCAACAGTTCTATAGAAATAATAACAGTTCTCCCCGAAAACCAGCTAAGGTTCTGGAATGAGTTGCTGAAAAAATATTCTTTCGACATACCTCATACTCTTGTAAAAGGGGGCAAGCACAGATTTATTTCAGTTAAGAACGGACTTGAGTTTGTAAATGGACCGGGTCTGGTTGCAATTCACGACGGAGTGAGGCCACTTGTGAGCCGTGAGACTTTAAAACGATGTTTTGAGGCTGCAGAAAAATATGGTAATGCTATTCCTGTTATAAGTCCTTCGGAGTCAATCCGTATTGTAACCGACGAAGGAACTGAACCAATAAACAGGGCAAAAATAAAAATAGTACAGACACCGCAGGTTTTTGATATTGACACGATCAAAAATGCCTACAAACAGGATTATGATCCCTGCTTTCTTGATGATGCAACTGTTCTGGAGAAAACAGGGGTGAAGATAAACCTGGTGGAAGGAAACAGGGAAAACATAAAAATTACCAATCCTGAAGACCTCTTTATTGCACAGACGCTTCTTCCTTTCGTTTCATAAAGAAATACCTTTTGTTGAAATTTCAATTTTTATAGGCAATGGACTTCTGATTTTAAAATTTGTATATTGCGTTGTTAAAATAATTGAATATGCGAAAAGTTGTTTTATCACTGGTTTTTATTGTTTCAGTGTTAGTTGCCGGTTGTTCGGAGCTTATGAAGGTTATTCAGTCGGCAGGGGTTCCACTCACTGAAGAGGAAGTTATCAACGGTTTGAAGGAGGCGCTCATTATAGGAGCTCAGAATTCAGCTAAAAAACTGGCTGCAGAAAACGGGTATTATGGTGATGAACTGGTAAAAATACTGCTTCCTGAAGAAGCCAGGATTATTGTTGACAACATTTCAAGAATCCCGGGTGGGGAAAAGCTTGTTGAGGACGTAATATTGAGAATCAACCGCGCTGCCGAAGATGCAGCAAAAGAGGTCGCACCGATTTTTGTGGGGAGTATTAAACAGATGACCGTGAGGGATGCTTTCAACATACTCAATGGTGCTGATAATGCTGCAACCGATTATCTCAGGAGGACAACCTACAATGAATTATACTCGTTATACAAACCAAAGATTCAGGTTGCAACCGAGAAAAAGATAGTGGCTGGGATATCAACAAAGGAATCGTGGGAAACACTTACTGGAAAATGGAACAGTGTTGCAAATTCTGTTGCAGGTAAAATCGCAGGTTTGAAACCGGTAAATACCGACCTGGATGATTACCTGACAAACAAGGCACTTTCAGGGATATTTCTGAAGGTTGAACAGGAAGAATACAAGATAAGAAAAGATGTTTCAGCACGCGTAACTCCACTTTTGCAAAGAGTTTTTGGCAGTCAGGACAAGAAATAAAAAATAAAGGAAAGTATTTAAGGTACAATGTTTGAGAGATCATTATTCAATTATGAGGATCTGGAAATAAGGATCTCCGATTATGCTAATGAAGACATACTCTATCTTCTTAATCATACAGTTATTGGCTCGGAGGGAGGAATGAGGTATTCCCTCCGTAATATTGAACCCAGAATTGAAGGTTACGGTGATAAGATAAGATTCGTTTCGCTTTACAAGAAAAAACTGCTTGTCGGATGCATTGGTGTTTGCTATCGTCTAACAGGAGTGGGCAGGCTAAAGGCTTATTGCTCATTTATGAGGTACCTGGCTTTTCAGAGTTCATATCAAACCGGCATGAGAGCAGACGGGGAGAAAAGACTTCGTGATAAAGCTGAAAAAGATGGGTCTTTTAAACAAAAAATTCTCGACCTGTTTAGCAAGCCTCATATTCTCAACATTAATGAGGTAGGTGAAAAAGACAAGCATATTATGTATGCTTTTGTTGAAGGAACAAATGAAAGGTCAAAAAACCTGATAAGCCAGGCAGGATATGAACTTGCAAGGTCGTTTCAGACTGTAGCCTTCAGCCGTTTTTCACCCGAGCGTCATCCGGCAGTAACCCTGCTCAGCGAGGAAGAGAAGCCTGTTATGACTGAACTTCTTACTGATTATTACAGGAATTATACACTCTTTACCACTGAATTTGCTTTTTATAACAACAAGTATTATGTGTTGAAAGAAGACGGTGAGATTAAAGCTGGAGTGTGTGTTATCCCCTCAGAATACCGTGTGTATAATATTCCGGGTGTTTGGGGATGGGTAATAATGAAAGTATTACCACACGTACCGGTATACAAAAAACTGTTTAATCCGGATAAATTTCAGTTTCTGGTATTTGAAGCAATATATTGCAAGGAAGGTGAGGAGAAGAAACTTGAATCACTTTTTGAATCGGTTTGTGCCATTGAAGGGTATAACACTGCTCTCACATGGGTTGACGACAGAAGCCAGCTTTTCGAAATGCTGAAGACGAAGGTTGATACCGGAGCTCTGGGCAGGATGCTTAATGCGAAACCCGGACTGATCTGTTACCGTTTTATAAATTTCAATGATGAGGATAAAGACATCTTTTACGAAACTCCTGCATATATCTCGGCATATGACTTTTCCTAGGGATGAGTCACAGGTAATGGTGTCATGACAGCTTCTTTTTCATCCATTTATTGCGGCGCGTAACAAGTACCTTTAAAGCATTTTTTCTTATCGTAACTGTAATAGGACTATCAATTTTTACTGGTTCACCATCGATATGAAATCTGGTTTCGGAAGTTTCTATTGTGACCGGATTATCTGTTTCGAAATAGCTTACGAATTTTGATTCTTTCAGTGTTCCCGTCATCAATTTTGCAGCAAACAGTGGCAGAAAAATCTTCGGGAAAGGCCTGGCAATAACCACATTCAATTTACCGTCATTTGGAGCAGCAGCAGGTGTTATTATTGCATGGTTGCCGAACTGCCGTGTGTTGGTTACCGAAAACATAAATACTTCTTCTTCAATTTGTTTACCGTCAATGTCAACTTTGATCTTAACAGGTTTAATTGAACTTATAATTTTAAGCAGGGCAACAACATAACTCCAGAAGCCCCTTTTTTCTGAGCTGGAAAAATCATGGGCCACATAACTGTCTATTCCGAGTCCGAAAACGTTTATGCAGGGGATTTCGTTAACATAGAGTACATCGGTGTAAAATGTTTTATTGTATTCAATGTCTTTAATAAGTTTTCTGATACTTTTTCTGAAGCCCATTTCTCTGGCAAATCCGTTTCCGGAACCAACCGGAAGCACAGCAAGTGTTTTATCTTTGCCGGCAAGCTCGGTAGCAAGACTGTTTACAGTACCGTCTCCTCCTGCTGCTACAAAAATTTCATAATTATTAATATTTTCCCTTATGAAATTCCGGAATTCGTTCACATCATAAAAAACAGCAAAATCAAAAAGGTTGCTGAATTTTTTAATCCTTTCAGAAACTTCAATAATTCTTTTCCGCCCTGCCCTGGGATTAATAATTATGAAAGTATTGTTATTTTTCAGCCATTTCATCTGTTAACCCAAAAACAGGTTAAATGTACTTAAAGATTCCCGAATAATTCATTTTCATGTCTGAATAACGGCTTTTTCCTTGAGAAGGCGGTACTCATGCTCAAAATTTGGGGTAAATATTCCTTTACCCAGGCTTTTTTCTATTTCAACCTTTGACCAGAATCTTCCTTCTGTAATTTCAGGAGAATCTATTTTGGGGATCTCATCCGTAATACAGAGGAATGAAAACACAAGTTCTTTCTCAATTTCTGATTCCCAGACATATTTCCCCAGAAAATGTGCGTTGAAATTTTTCAGGCCGATTTCTTCGAAAACTTCTCTTTTAAGTGCATCTTCTATGTTTTCACCTACTGCAACATGTCCTCCTGTTGATGTATCCCACTTGCCGGGTTGAATATCTTTTGCCGGAGATCTTTTCTGCAGGAAAATTTTACCTTCCCTGTTCAGAAGATGCAGGTGCACAACCGGATGGAGCAGTTTGCTTTTCCCGTTGTGACAAATGCTGCGGGGTGCTGTACCTGTTATCTTACCATCAGGGTCAACAACAGGGAACCATTCTTCATCTCTGTATTTTCTTTTTCTGTATGTATTTATAAGAAAAATTCCCGCGAACCAGAGTCCGAAAATAATATAAAAGAGTCCTCCGCTGATAAAAGCCCAGGCAGCATCCGACATGTATTTTGCAGAGTACAATATCAGCAGTATGTGAAAAAATGTAACGGTTAGCATTATCTTGAGATTCGCCCTCATTGCTTTCTCAGCTGCCGATGGGAGGGTAAGTTCTCCGGTATATCTCTTCGACATTGCAAGGATAAGGTTTTTCGGACCCCACAGCGAAAAGGCAATTATAGCCATAAGAATTATTTCAACAAGTGCAGGTTTGAGTTTGAAGAAGATTTTATTATCAAGTACTATTGAAACAACTCCGAGTAAAACCAGAAGAAGGATATCAAAGATTATGAAGAAATCTAACTTTTTGTTTCTCAGGTAATAGAATATAAACTCTCCTATTCCGAAAGCAACGGCTGTATATAATCCAGCTTCAGTTCCCCATATTTCATCAACAATAATGAAAATGAAAACAGGAATAAGACCCGGTAGTAATTTTTTCAGAAGTGAGAAATCCATAATAAAAATTGACGGGCAAAATTATAAAATATCTCCAGAGCAGGAAATGTTATAATTGAGGTTAAAGCTCAGGGGGTTACAATTTCAGTTCGCAGTTTGTTTATGTAATCTCTTATTTTCAAAAGGGTTTCAAGGGTCACATTTGTTTCACTACCTGAAGCGAGCAGCACTTTGCGTGTTGTGTCTATTTCGAGGTCTCCTTTTTTGAAGTATATATCGAAGGTATCATAAAATCTTCTCAGGTAAATGAGTTTTTTGGTATAATAAACCACCACAGGATCGTCGTAGTAGTTGCGCATAAATCCAATGAGGGAGGTGAGAGTGTACTTTTGCTGTGCAATTTTTTCAACTACTTCTTTATCAGGGTCTTCGGGATTGCACAGCAGCTGGGTAGTTATATACATTGCTTCTATCCATCCTCCCATGAGCATCAGGCCGGCAGTGCTTTCACGACCATCTTTGCGGAGGTGGTTTTCGATATCATAGTATGATTTATTGACAAGTGCCATCACCGAATCGGGGTCTGACATTCCGCTTTCAAGCTTCTGTACGGGTTCGATAAGGAATTTTTCCGGGATGCCAAGCTTGTTGCTCATTTCTCTTACCGTCAGGATATAATCTATCATCTGCTGGCCTATTCCGAAAATTTTGACATAACCGAAGTCGACGCCGTATATTCCAAGGTTTATTGCAGTTTTGGCGTTGCTGGTGTAAAGGTCGGCGTTTGAAACAGGATTGAGAACTGAATTGTCGTGAGGTACACCCAGGCGGTTAAATATTGTGGTAATTTCAGTGGGAGTGAGAAGGCCGTAGAAAATTTCCTTTTTTGCTCCTGGCGACTCATTACCGGTTCCGCTTTTATAGGTTGAAAAAATTCGTCTCGGAGTTTTTTCTGCAGGCTTTTTATGCCTGCATCCTTCAGTTAGAAGTAAGCTGATTGTAAGAAGAACCAGGATGGAATAATAAATATTTTTCATTCAAGGCTTTATTTGAAAAACTAATTTAAGAAAATTTATAAAACAATCCTGTCTCCCAGTTTTTTTGAAATGATTGAAAGCGCTTTCTGCAGGTAATCATACCTTTTCTGAAGGGAAAGGGTCTTTTGTATGTCGCCGTTCTTTGAGGCTTCATTTATCTGTTGAAGGATCATCTTCTGGATGGCTTTAATTTTATCCCCTTTAAACTTCAGTACTGTATCTTCCACAATTTTTTTCAGCAAATCAACTTCTGTCTGAAAGTAAGCCTGCTTTTCTGTCCATATTTTGCTTATCTCATATGTATCGGCAAGCAGGTCAGCAGAGATACTTGATATGTCGGGATCAGGATTCATTACAAAATGCTGGTCGCCGGGGAAAATACCCTGATTAACATGAAATCTGTAGTCGTTGAAGATTTCTGAAAAGATTTTGTTGTCAAACTCGAGGTTGTCGGCTGTAATTTCGTTTACGATATAATCTGCGACGGTTGTTATTATTTCGGAGCCGTCTTCAGGGCTGGTTTTCCTGTCGAATACTTCGCTTCCGTATTTAAGAAGGAGTCTGATAATTTCTCTTTCGGAGTGGTATGAACCCTCAGGTGGTACAACCGGTTTTGGTGGTTGTGCAACAGGGACAGGGAGGTCCTCAGGTGCAGGGTATTTGTTGCGGTCCTGGAAGGTTTTCTGCCTTCTGAGTTTATTGACTTCGTTATAGATTACGGCTTCAGGAACTTCCATCATAGTACTGCACTCCTTGATATATATTGTGCGGGTGATGGCTTCGGGTATGACGGCTATTGAGTTTACGATATCGCGGAGGAGCGCTACCCGTTTGACCGGGTCGTTTTTTGCTTCTGCTAACAACAGCTTTGTCTTGAATCTTATAAAATCAGTCTCCTGAGATTTTATGTAATTCCTGAATTCTTCATTGGTAACTTTTCTGGAGTAGGAGTCGGGATCCTCACCATTGGGCAGGAGTACAATTTTTACGTTCATTCCTTCCTCAAGGACAATATCTATTCCACGCAGGGAGGCTTTAATACCTGCCTCGTCGCCGTCGTAAATAATGGTGATGTTTCTTGTAAAGCGTTTAATTAGCCTGACCTGCTCATATGTAAGTGACGTGCCGCTTGAAGCAACCACGTTTTCTATTCCTGCCTCATGCAGTGACATCACGTCGGTATAGCCTTCCACCAGGTAGCATTTGTCTTCTTTGGTAATAGCTTTGCGTGCCTGGAAAATGCCATAAACTATCCTGCTTTTGTGGTATATATCCGATTCGGGAGAGTTGATATATTTGGCAGCGCGTGGGTCTGACCTGAGTATCCTTCCTCCAAAGCCCAGTATCTGTCCCGATAGAGAATGGATAGGGAAGATAACCCGTCCACTGAAGCGGTCGAACAGGCGGTCTTCACTCCTGATAGTGAGGCCGGTCTTGATAAGATATTCTTCGCTGAAACCGTCAGCAAGAGCTTTGCTGGTGAAGGCATCACGTTTTTCGGGACAGTAACCTGTTTCAAACTTTTTAAGTGTATCCTGTCGGAATCCCCTTTCTCTGAAATATGAGAGTCCTACTGATTTGCCCTCGTCGGTATTGAAAAGGTTATCCATGAACTGCTTTCCGGCATAGGCGGTAAGCACAAGCATGCTTTCCCTTTCATTCTGTTTTTCAATATCTTCCCTGGTAATTTCTCTTTCTTCTACTTCGATGTTGTATTTTCGTGCCAGATATTTCAGGGCTTCGGGGTAACTCAGATGCTCATGTTCCATTATGAAGTTCACAACGTTTCCTCCCTTGCCGCACCCGAAGCATTTGAATATTCCTTTTGAAGGGGAGACGGTGAATGAAGGAGTCTTTTCATTATGGAAAGGACACAGACCAAGATAATTGACCCCTCTTCTTTTCAGGTGAACGAACTCCTGAATCACCTCAACTATCTGAGCTGCATCTAAAATCCGTTGTATGGTCAGATGGTCAATCATAATTCAAATATATCAGGATTTAGCGAGACAGTGAAAAGGGTGTAGGAAAATATTTTCAGGCTCTTCTCTCTCAGGAAGCAGGACACAGGAAATTCTTTTTAACTATTTTTGTATTATGAGAAAGAAGAAAAAGCTTGTAGTGCTCACCGGTGCCGGGATGAGTGCCGAGAGCGGGATAAAAACGTTCCGGGATCAGGGTGGTTTATGGGAGGAATATGATGTTATGAAGGTTGCCTCGATAGAGGGGTGGAGGAAGAACCCTGAACTGGTTCTGAAGTTTTACAATGAACGCCGGCGTCAGCTGGAGAGAGTTCAGCCAAATGAAGGACATAAAATCCTTGCGGAGCTGGAAAAATATTTTGATGTACATATTATTACCCAGAATGTGGACAATTTACATGAGAGGGCTGGAAGCACAAGGGTATTGCACCTTCACGGGGAACTTACGAAAGCAAGAAGCACAGTTGACCCTTCGCTAATTTATGACATTGGATACAGGGATATTAACCCTGGAGATAAATGTGAAAAAGGGAGCCAGTTAAGGCCCCATATTGTGTGGTTCGGAGAACCAGTACCTATGATGGATGAGGCCGTTAGAATAACTACCACAGCTGATATATTTGTAATTATCGGAACATCTCTGATTGTGTATCCTGCTGCCGGACTTGTAGCCTATGTGCCTGAACATGTTCCTGTATATCTGATAGATCCCAATGTTGTTAATCTGCCTGCCGGCAGAAAAGTTGAGGTTATAAAGGAAAAGGCTTCCGTTGGTGTTGCAATTCTTCGCGACAAACTTATTGGCAACTAGGGGATACAGGCCTTAATATGAAACGTAATGGATAAGCGTAGATCCGCGTTTGAAAATCGGCGTTAATCCGCGTGCCATAAAAAGGTTTAATATTGTTAAGTAATTTAAACAAAAGATTTTTGACAGGTTGAACGCTGATATTCGCGGATTCCGGTTAAAACCGGAAGCGCGGATATTGTTAGCACATTATTTAAAATATGAAATTGAAATGGATATAACAGGTGTGAAAAGTTCAAGAAAAATAATTATTGCGGTTACCGGAGCCAGCGGGGCAATTTATGCAAAGAGGCTTCTTGAAAGAATTAAGATGGTATCGCCAATGCCGGAAGAAGTTGCTGTTATTTTTTCAGAAACAGCCCTTCAGATATGGGAGCATGAACTTGAATCGAAACCCAAACTCAATCCTCCTGCGAAGGTATATGATAATAACTCATTTTTTGCACCATTCGCATCAGGTTCTGCCCAATATGATACAATGATAATCTGTCCGGCATCAATGGGCATTATAGGACGAATTGCCAGCGGCACATCGGATGACCTCATCGCCAGAGCAGCTGATGTGATTCTGAAGGAGAGAAGGAAATTGATTCTTGTACCGCGTGAGGCACCATATAACCTTATTCACCTCAAAAATATGGAGACTCTCACCCTTGCAGGGGCTATAATCTGTCCGGCCTCGCCGTCGTTTTACAGCAAACCTGCTACAATTGAAGAGTTAACTGATACAATAATCAACAGGGTACTTGCACTAGCGGACTTTAATATTCCAGGATTCAGATGGATGGAAAATGATTGAAAAGCGAATAATAAAATTCTTTAAGAAACATCATGTACTTACAATTGCCACAGTAAATGGTTACGAACCATGGTGTGCAAACTGTTTCTATGTTTACATCGAAGATGAAAATGCACTAGTCTTCACTACCGACAAAGAGACACGTCATGGAAAAGAGTTCATTGCCCATCCTTTTGTTGCAGGCTCAGTGGTGCTCGAAACATGGATAACAGGTAAGATACAGGGTATACAGTTTCAGGGTATTGTGACAGAACTGCAGGGAGAAAGGCTTGAAAAGGCAAAGAGTGCCTACCTGAAACGCTTTCCAGTAGCTGCACTAATGAATACCTGTCTCTGGGCAGTTGACCTCACCCTTATCAAAATGACCGATAACAGGTTGGGGTTTGGCAAAAAGATAATTTGGAAGAAGGGTTAACTGGTTAACGGGTTGACGGGTTAACTGGTTTACGGGTTGACGGGTTGACGGGTTAACTGGTTAACGGGTTGACGGGTTAACTGGTTTACGGGTTGAAGGGTTGACGGGTTAACTGGTTTACGGGTTGAAGGGTTAACTGGTTTACGGGTTGACGGGTTGACGGGTTAATGGGTTAACGGGTTAATGGGTTTACTGGTTTACGGGTTAACGGGTTAACGGGTTAACTGGTTAACGGGTTGAACTGGTTTGCGGGTTTAACTGGTTTGCGGGTTTAACTGGTTTGCGGGTTTGCGGGTTGAAGTGTTAAAATGTTTATTTTTGCAATGTTAGAATATAAAAATTAATAAAAATGTTTTCGGGAATTGTTGAAGAAGCCGCAACGGTAGTAAGGCTCGAGAAGGAGCAGGACAATCTTCATATTACCATGAAGTGTTCTTTCGTTGATGAACTTAAAATTGATCAGAGTATATCGCATAACGGTGTATGTCTTACTGTTGTGAAAAAGGATAATGAGACATATACTGTAACTGCCATAAAGGAGACTCTTGAAAAGACCAATCTGGGTTTGCTGAAGGTGGGCGATAAAGTTAACCTGGAACGCAGTGTTAAAGCCGATGGCCGTCTCGACGGACATATGGTTCAGGGACATGTAGATCAGACAGCTGTTTGTACAGAAGTAAAGGAAGCAGGTGGAAGCTGGTATTATACGTTTGAATATGAACCTCTTAAAGAAGACTATATGACTGTCGAAAAAGGCTCAGTGACAGTTAATGGGGTAAGTCTTACAGTGGTAAATTCTCAGCCTAAGTCGTTTCAGGTGGCAATTATACCTTATACATATGAAGTGACTAATTTTCACCAGATAAAACCAGGCACGGTGGTAAATATTGAATTCGATATACTGGGCAAGTATATTGCAAAGATTGTGAAGGCAGAGCTTGAAGGGTATATAAAAAAGTGTCTGAAGTAGTCACATAAATATTTATTGATTTGTTTTCAGACCTTTTTTCCTGTAAAGAGGAAGCAGTTTTCTTTTCCAGGCTATTATACCTCCTTCGAGGATGTAAATTTTTTTGTAACCTGCATCGTAAAGTTTACGGGCTGCACTGATGCTTCTAACGTCGCTTTCGCAATAAAGCAGAAGAACGCTCTCTTTCGGGAACTGTTCAACTTTTCTGATGAACTTTTTGGGGCTCAGTTTAATGGGTATATTGATACTATTTTCTATGTGTCCTTTACGGTACTCGAACGGGAGTCGCACATCTATCAGAACAGCATTTTCCTGGAAGCGGATAAGGGTAAGAAAATCTTCAGGTCCAACGGAGATATATTCTCCTTTTGAATCAATCTGACCTGACAGATGGATGGTAAAAGAAAAAACAATGAAAGTGAGCAGTATTTTAAATTTCATCCGGGATGAATAATTTAAAAGCAGGCTAAAGGTAATATGAATTACTGAAAATTTACCCCATCCCGGCCTTCCCTGTTTTTATTTTTACCCCCATCCCGACCTTCCCCCTGGGGGGAAAGACAAAGGGGTGTAATATCCGGGAAAATCACGTAAAGGACAATATATGATTTTTTACTATCTTTGTTCGATTTTTTTAAAACTAACTGTTTGAAAGAATGAGGAAAAAATTTCCTGAGTACAAGACACTCGACCTGGCACAGGTTAACAGAGAGGTCCTGAAGATATGGGATGAGAATAATACTTTCAGAAGGAGTATAAGACAGAGGAACGGTAAAGGTGAGTTTGTCTTTTATGAAGGACCGCCTTCGGCAAACGGTATGCCCGGCATTCACCATGTGATGGCACGTTCTATTAAGGATGTGATTTGCCGTTACAGGACACAGTGTGGATATGAAGTGAAACGAAAGGCAGGATGGGATACCCACGGTTTGCCGATTGAGCTGGAGGTGGAAAAGGCGCTGGGGATAACCAAGGAAGATATTGGTAAGAAAATATCAATAGCCGATTATAACCGTGAGTGCAAGAAAGATGTGATGAAATACACCAGCCAGTGGGAAGAGCTTACGCGTATAATGGGCTACTGGATCGACATGGACGATCCATATATTACCTACGACAGCAGATATATCGAAACCCTCTGGTGGCTCCTGAAACAACTCTATCAGAAAGGATGTCTTTACAAAGGTTATACTATTCAGCCTTATTCACCTGCAGCGGGTACCGGACTGAGCTCGCATGAGCTTAACCTGCCCGGCTGTTACAGGGATGTTAAAGACACCACCTGTATAGCCCTTTTCCGGCTCATAAGAAATGAAAAATCGGAGTTCCTTTATACAGGAACCGATACCGATGATGTTTACATAATGGCATGGACAACCACTCCCTGGACGCTTCCTTCTAATACGGCTCTGGCAGTGGGTGACGAGATAGAATATGTTAAAGTCAGAACTTTTAATCCATATAACGGTAATCCTCTTACAGTCATCCTTGCAAAAGAACTTCTGGGTCAGGTTTTTCAGGGTGCCGAACCTTCAGATAAACTTCCCGATTTCAAACCAGGTGATAAAAAAGTTCCATACCGGATACTGGATGAGTTCCCTAGCAAACAGCTTGAAGAGATAACATACATTCAGCTTATTGACTGGGTAAAACCCGACAGCGGTGCATTCAGGGTTGTAACAGGAGATTTTGTTACAACTGAGGAAGGTACTGGCATTGTGCATATTGCTCCCACTTTCGGGGCCGATGACTATAAGATAGGCAGGGAAAAAGGAGTTCCGCCGCTTATGGTTAGACTTAAAGATGGTTCGATGAGTCCGCTCGTCGACCGGCGGGGTTTCATGGTTCCGGTTGCCGATATGGACCCTGGCTTTGTAAAGGAACGTGTAAACATTGAAACCTACAGGGGCTTTGAAGGAAGGCCTGTCAAAAACGAATATGATCCTGCCCTCAATGGCAAAGAAGATACACTGGATGTTGATATAGTGGTGATGCTTAAGCAGCAGGGTAAAGTTTTCAGGATAGAGAAACAGGTGCACAGTTATCCGCACTGCTGGCGAACTGATAAACCGGTACTCTATTATCCTCTCGATGCGTGGTTTATCCGCACCACAGCTTTCCGCGACAGGATGATAGAGCTTAACAATACCATTAACTGGAAACCTCCTTCAACAGGCAGCGGCCGTTTCGGTAAATGGCTCGAAAATCTTGTCGACTGGAACCTGTCCCGCTCACGCTTCTGGGGTACACCACTGCCAATATGGGTTACAGAAGACAGAAAAGAGGAAAAATGCATCGGGTCTGTAGCTGAACTTAAAGCCGAGATTGAAAAATCTATAAAGGCCGGGTTTATGGATAAGAACCCGCTTGCAGACTTTAAGGAAAATGATTTTTCGAAGGAGAACTACGAAAAAGTTGACCTTCACAGGCCCTATGTGGATGAAATAATACTTGTTAGCGACAGCGGTAAAAAGATGTTCCGCGAGCCCGACCTGATAGATGTCTGGTTCGACTCGGGTGCCATGCCGTATGCCCAGGTGCATTATCCATTCGAGAACAGGGAAAGCTTCAGCGATATGTTTCCTGCCGATTTCATTGCCGAAGGTGTCGACCAGACCAGAGGCTGGTTTTTTACCCTTCATGCCATTGCAACAATGATTTCCGACTCGGTGGCTTTCAGAAACATTATCTCGAACGGACTGGTGCTCGACAAAGACGGTAACAAGATGTCGAAAAGGCTCGGCAATGCTATTGATCCGTTTGAAACAATTGAAAAATATGGGGCAGATCCGCTCAGATGGTATATGCTCACAAACTCACAGCCATGGGATAATCTCAGGTTCGACATTGCAGGCGTTGAGGAGGTTATAAGAAAATTCTTCGGTACATTATACAACACATATGCTTTCTTTGCTCTTTATGCCAATATTGACGGGTTTGATTTCAGTGAGGAAGAGGTGCCTGTGAGTGAGAGGCCCGAGATTGACAGATGGATTATTTCGCTGCTTAATTCACTTGTTAAGGAAGTGGGGAGTTGTTATGAGGATTATGATATAACCAGGGCGGCAAGGGCGATACAGGATTTTGTGACGGAGCATCTTAGCAACTGGTATGTGCGTCTGAACCGCAAGCGTTTCTGGGGAGGCGAGCAGAACAGGGATAAGATGGCGGCATATCAGACATTGTATACCTGTCTTGAAACTATAAGCAAACTTGCTGCACCGGTGGCTCCTTTTTATATGGACCGCCTATTCATGGATCTGAACATTGTAACTGGAAGGCATGAAGAAGACTCAGTGCATCTGACCCTCTTCCCAGGATATGATGAAAAGCTGATAGACAGGGAGCTGGAAGAGAGGATGGAGATAGCACAGAAGATATCTTCGATGATTCTGAGTATCAGAAGGAAAGTAAATATTAAAGTACGCCAGCCGCTGGCAAAAGTGATACTGCCTGTAATTGATGAATCGTTTGTCAGCAGGTTCGAATCGGTACGAAATCTTGTTCTTTCAGAGGTTAATGTGAAGGAAGTTGAATATATCCACGGCACTGCGGGGATAGTTGTAAAGAAAGTGAAGCCCAATTTCAGGGTGATGGGTCCGCGTTACGGTAAACTGATGAAAGATATCACTGCCTTTCTGGGAGAAATGAGTCAGGAAGAGATTAACCAGTTTGAAGCAGAGGGCAGGAAGGTTATAAATCTTAACGGTTCGAAAGTTGAGCTTACCATTGATGATGTTGAGATCATTCTGGAGGACATACCAGGGTGGCAGGTAGCCACTGATGGTAAGTTTACTGTTGCCCTTGATGTAACTGTTACGGATGAACTCAGGTATGAGGGTATAGCGAGGGAGTTTATCAACCGTATACAGAACCTGCGAAAGGAGAGCGGGTTTGATGTAACCGACAAGATAAGGGTTTATATTGAGGATCAGGATTTTGTCAGGGAGGCAGTAAAGAGGTATTCCTCGTATATTGGATC